>JBOFSK010000267.1:0-3898 GCA_051651505.1 Aeromonas sp. | reverse complement strand
CTCAGCCAGTTCGCGCCGGGCAGATGGCTCCATCTCCTCACCCGTGGTCACCACCCCGCCGGCACAGGCATCCAGCATCCCGGGGCAGAAATCTTTACCAAGGGTGCGTCGCTGCACCAGGATCCGCTCTGCCCTATCGAGCACCAGAATATAGCTGGCACGATGGCACAAATTTTCCTGCCGAACCTTGGCCCGCTCAGCTACACCAATCACCTGATTATCCCTGTCCACCACATCAACCCATTCCACGTGCAGACCCTTTTTGTTAGTTCCACTTAGTTCCACTCAACAGCCTGCAGTATATCGGTGCTGCTGTTTACCATGGCACTCCTTTTTGTGATGGCATCACCAGAATCTAGCTAGCGGCTCAATATCCAAAACCATACCATCCGACCCCCTCGTCATATCAGTGTCATCGACCCACGCCATAGTGGGCCCTGTCCACCTAACAGGTCTCTTATGATGAAAGTATTCAAGCATATATCTCCTCGTCAGATGGCCCGCTACGTCAAACGCTTTCACCATGGCAGCATGCTGGTGGAGACCTTGGGGCGGCTCGACTTTAGCGACGGGAAAATCACCCTGACCAGCCTGACCTGCCGCCAGACCCTGAGTCTGGCCGGGCAAATCAATCGGGAGGTTAGCAATATGCGCAGCCTCAGCGGCTGTTAGGGTAAAGTCCTGATTGCTTATTGCTGGTGATTTTCCGTGCCTGTTTGCCCGCCACGTCGCGAGTCAGCGGGCTTTTTTGTGACGAATGGGACCACTGTAGCAGAGCCTTCAATGCTGTAGGATCTGGGAGAGAAACAGCTTGGTACGCTCCGACTGGGGATGATCGAAGAACTGATCCGGCACATTCTCTTCGATGATCTGGCCGCGATCCATGAAGATCACCCGATCAGCCACCTGCTTGGCAAACCCCATCTCGTGGGTGACGCAGAGCATGGTCATGCCTTCATGGGCCAGCGCGACCATCACATCGAGTACCTCGCGCACCATTTCAGGGTCCAGCGCTGAGGTGGGCTCATCAAACAGCATGACTTGAGGGTTCATGCAGAGGCTGCGGGCAATGGCCACCCGTTGCTGCTGCCCACCGGAGAGCTGACCGGGATACTTGAGCGCTTGTTCGGGGATCCTGACCCGGCGCAAAAAGGTCATGGCAATCTCTTCGGCTTCCTGTCGTGGCAGCTGCTTGACCCAGATAGGTGCCAGGCAACAGTTTTCCAACACCGTCAGGTGAGGAAACAAATTAAAATGCTGGAACACCATCCCCACTTCCCGCCGAACCATCTCGATGTTTTTAAGATCCGACGTCAGCGCCGTCCCCTTGACCAGGATGTCACCACTCTGGTGCTCCTCCAATCGATTGATACAGCGGATCATGGTGGACTTGCCCGAACCGGAAGGGCCGCAGATGACTATCTTCTCCCCCTTGCTCACCTGCAGATTGATATTACGCAGTACATGAAAATCACCATACCATTTGTTGACCTCCTTGAGGGCAACCACCGCATCCTTTGTCATCCTGACCCCTCTTCTAATGCTTGTGACCCGTGTTGAATTTATGCTCCAGATAGATGGAGTAGCGCGACATACCGAAACAAAAAAACCAGAAGATCATGGCGATAAACACATACGCCTCGGTGGAAAAACCCAGCCATTGCGGATCTGCCAGCGCCACTTTGGAGATGGCGAGCAGATCAAACAGGCCAATGATCAACACCAGACTGGTGTCCTTAAACAGGGAAATAAAGGTATTCACCAGCGACGGTATGGTGATCTTGAGCGCCTGCGGCATGATGATAAGCCCCATCAACTTCCAGTAAGAGAGCCCCAGCGCTTCACCAGCCTCATATTGTCCCTTAGGGATCGCCTGTAGCCCCCCGCGCACCACTTCGGCCACATAAGCGGCCTGAAACAAGATGATGCCGATGAGCGCCCTCAGCAATTTATCCAGTTCCACCTCGCTGGCCATAAACAGCGGCAGCATCACAGATGCCATAAACAACACAGTGATAAGCGGTACCGCCCGCCAGAATTCAATGTAAACAGTGGCCAGACTGGCGATGACCGGCATCTGAGAGCGGCGCCCAAGGGCCAGCAAAATCCCCAATGGCAACGCGAACGTGATGCCGACTACCGCCAGTACAAGGGTCAACATCAGGCCACCCCAACTGTTGGTGTCCACCACCACCAGGCCCGCACCGCCATAGATCAACACAAAGGCGATAACCGGAAACAGCAACAGGGTAAAGAGTGCCAACCAGCCTTTGTACGGGGTGCGGGGCCAGATCAGCAACGTCAGCAGCAAGGCCAAGGTGCCAAAGGCCAGATTAATTCGCCAATACTGATCCTGCGGATAGAAACCGTAAAAATATTGCCCCAGTCGACTCTCGATAAAGATCCAGCAAGCCCCGCCCGGCGCACAATCTGCACGGCTGCTGCCCTGCCAACTGGCCGAAAAAAACGCCCAGTCCAACACTGACCAGACTGCGGGCAACAGCAGGTAGGCCAGCACCAGCGTCAACAAGCCGTTCCACCAGCTGGGGAACAGATTTTGCCTGACCCAGGCGAGAACGCCGCGGCGACGGTTGGGGGCGGGCAATGCCTCTTGCAACTCGTTCACAAACATGACTGCTCCCTAGCGTTCGACCAGCGTCATTTGGCGGTTGTAGATATTCATCAGGATCGAGGTACTGATACTGATGATGAGATAAACGCCCATGGTCATGGCGATCACCTCGATCGCCTGCCCGGTCTGGTTAAGGGTGGTCCCCATAAACACCGAGACCAGATCTGGATAACCGATAGCGGTGGCCAGCGAGGAATTCTTGGTCAAACTCAAGTACTGACTGGTCAGCGGGGGGATGATGACCCGCATCGCTTGCGGGATCACCACCAGTCGCAGCGTCTGGCCAGATGATAATCCCAGGGCTGACGCAGCCTCCGTCTGCCCCTTGCTGATCGCCATAATTCCGGAGCGCACTATCTCGGCGATAAAGGCCGCAGTGTAGATAGTCAGTGCCAACAGCAAGGCAACCAACTCGGGGAGCACGGTCAATCCGCCCTGAAAGTTAAACCCCTGCAACACCGGAATACTCCAGGAGAGCGGGCTCCCCGCCAGCCAAAAAGCAAGGGTGGGAAGCAAGCTCACAAGCCCTGCCGTGCAGCGCCAGATCGGAAAAAACTTGCCACTTAACATCTGGCGACGATGAGACCAGCGGCCCAGGCCCCAGCTCAGTAGCAACGCCAGCAGCAAGGCCCACAGCACATAGCCAAAGCCCTCCTCAAACAAGGGTTGGGGAAGATAAAGCCCGCGCACATTAAGAAAGGCAAGCTCACCCAGTTCGATACTCGCGCGCGGCGCTGGCAGGGTACGTAGCACCGAGAAGTACCAAAAGAAGATCTGCAGCAACAGCGGAATATTGCGAAAGGTTTCGATATAGATGGTCGCCATCTTGGCCACTAGCCAGTTACGTGACAGGCGAGCAATACCTATGACAAAACCAAGCCCCGTGGCCAGCAGGATGCCAAGTGCCGAGACCAGCAGCGTATTGAGCAAACCGACCACAAAGGTGCGGCTAAAGGTATAGGTTTCATCGTACGGGATCAGGCTTTGCAATATGCCAAAGCCGGCCGTATTCCCCAAAAATGCGAAACCTGTGGTGATGCCACGGGTCGCCAGATTGGTCAGCGTATTGTTGATGATGTAAAACAGGACAGCGACCACCACCGCTATGGTCAGGCCCTGGAAGAGCAGGGCCCTGATCTTGGCGTCATACCACCAGCGGCCCTGTTTGTTCCCATGGTTTGATGGGTGTTGCACCATAAGGATGACTCCGACAAAGCCAAAGCAGAGAAAAATGGGGGGCCAGGCCCCCCCGACAGATCATCGATT
>JBOFSK010000266.1:0-3186 GCA_051651505.1 Aeromonas sp. | reverse complement strand
GTCGTTTTTTGCTATGCAGTAAGTTGTTTTAATAGAGTTTTTTATTTTTCTCTTAGCAATAAAAAGCTTAGCTGAGGGTTTTGTTTACAATGAAAAAGTACTGTATATACCTGCTTGCTAACAGCTTTATGCACAGCCTAGGTGGGCAACTTAGGGAAGAGGATCCTCGGGTTTGTTTATAAGTATGGGTGAAATTGAAAGTTATTCATAACGTAGTGGATTCACTCCTTGTTTGCCGCCACGGAGTGAATGTGGAACAATCTCCTTATAGATTCAGCCTTTATAAGGTGATCACGTGATTGATGGCGACGGTTTTCGTCCCAATGTCGGTATCGTGATCTGTAACCGTGAAGGACAAGTGTTGTGGGCTAAACGTTATGGGCAGCACTCCTGGCAGTTTCCGCAGGGGGGGGTTGATGATGGTGAAACGCCAGAGCAGGCCATGTATCGCGAGCTGTATGAGGAGATTGGCCTCAAGCCCGAAGATGTGACCATATTGGCCACCAGTCGTAACTGGCTAAAGTACCGTTTACCCAAACGTCTTGTCCGCTGGGACAGTTCACCGGTCTGTATTGGCCAAAAACAAAAATGGTTTTTATTACAACTTGGTCCGGGCAGGGAGTCACGGATCCAGTTTGGCTGTCATGGTCATCCTGAGTTTGATGATTGGCGTTGGGTCAGTTTCTGGTACCCGGTTCGTCAGGTTGTCTCGTTCAAGCGGGAGGTATACCGTCGGGTAATGACGGAGTTTGTCCCGCTGGCGATGCCGGTGCCAGCAATGCAGGTTAGTAAAAAGGATGGGCGGCGCAACCGCTCTCGTTAAGGAGCACGATGAGTTGTTAACGGAACTGAGACATATCGTCGAGAGCATGGCTGAGGCCAATACTCTCGAGCAGGCCCTGCAGGCGCTGGTGAGCCAAACACGGCAGGCTATGGCGGTAGACTGTTGCTCTGTGTATGTCTCGGAGCCCGAGTGGCGCCGTTATCGACTGGCCGCCACCGATGGGTTGGCATCCTCTGCAGTGGATAAGGTGACCCTGCCGTATGAGCAGGGTATCGTCGGATTAGTGGGTCAGCGCGAAGAGCTCATTAACTTGGCCGATGCACCGGCCCACCCCAGTTTCAAGTTCCTGCCCGATGTTGCCGAGGAGGCGTTTCGCTCCTTTCTCGGTGCACCCATTATGCACCAGCGCCAGGTGGTCGGCATTCTGGTGGTCCAGCAGAAGGAGAGTCGCCGCTTCGATGAGGGGGAGGAGTCCTTCATGGTCACCCTGGCAGCCCAGCTGGCCGCGCGTATTGCTCAGGCTCAGGCGAAGGGGTGGTTGCAGAAGACCGACTGGAGCAAGCCGTTGCGGGGCATTGCCGGGGCTAGCGGTATTGCCATTGCCAAGGCTTGGGTGTGGCGGCCACGCAAGGCGCTCTCGTCTATCACCCCGCGCAAGGATGACGATCATGGAAACCAGCTGGCGCGACTGGAGCTGGCCGTGGAAGAGGTGCGCCACGATCTGGAAAGCTTGGCGCTGCGTTTTCGCGAGAGCTACAGCCAGGATTCGGTGGCAATCTTCGACATCTACCTTCATCTGCTGAGCGATCCCGGTTATATCAAGCCGATCCGCAATAAGGTGAGCAAAGAGCACTGGACGGCTGTTTCGGCGGTCAAGCTCATCAGCGAACGGCTGATCGAGCAGTTCAAGGGGATGAAGGATCCTTATCTACAGGAGCGCTCCACCGACGTGAAGGATATTGCCCAGCGGCTGATCAGCCGACTGGTGCAGAACGAACCGGAACATATCGCGATCGGCGAGCCGGTGGTGCTGGTTGCCGACGAGGTGACCGCCACCATCCTCGCTGAGGTACCCCGCGAATATCTGACCGGGGTGGTGTCGCTCAAGGGAGGCACTAACTCCCATGCCGCTATTTTAGCCCGCGCCATGGGCGTTGCGGCCATCATGGGGGTGGATCTGCCGCTCGGCGATATCGGTGGCCACACCTTGGTGGTCGATGGTTATAGCGGCGATCTGTTCATTGAACCCAATCAGGTGATCCTGGCCGAGTATCGTCAGCTGCTTAATGAAGAGCGGGTGCTCGATACCTTGGTGCGCAGTGTCGATAACCTTCCCTCCGAGACGGCTGATGGCACCAAGGTCTCTCTGTTGCTCAACGCCGGCCTTAGCGCCGATACCGAAATTTCGCTTAATCAGCTGGCGGACGGGGTGGGTCTCTATCGTACTGAAATCCCCTTTATGCTGCAGGAGAGCTTCCCGTCCGAGTGGGAGCAGACGGCCCGCTACCGCGGCATTCTGGAAACCTATCGCAACCGGCCGGTCTGCATGCGGACACTGGATGTGGGGGGCGACAAGCCGTTGCCCTATTTCCCCATCATTGAAGAAAATCCGTTCTTGGGCTGGCGAGGGATCCGGATCACCCTGGATCACCCCGAGCTATTTTTGGTGCAGCTCAAGGCGATGCTACGGGCCAGTGAAGGGCTCGACAATCTGGCCATCATGCTGCCGATGATCAGCAGTGTCAGCGAAATCAAAGCCTCCCGTCGTCTGCTGGATCAGGCGTGGCGGGAAGTATCGGAAGAGGCCGCCAGCCGCGAGGCGGTGATCCGCTACCCCAGCCTCGGGGTGATGATCGAGGTGCCCTCCGCCCTGTTTATTCTGCCGGAGATGGCGCCGCTTATCGATTTCTGGTCGGTGGGCAGTAATGACCTGACCCAGTATCTGCTGGCGGTGGATCGCAACAACTCCCGGGTCGCCAATATCTACGATGCCTTCCATCCCGCAGTGATCCGCGCCCTGCAACAGTTGGTCGATGCCTCCCATCGCTATCAGAAGCCAGTATCTGTCTGTGGCGAGTTGGCTGGCGATCCGGTCGGCGTGCTGCTGCTGCTGGCCATGGGTTATCGTCGTTTTAGTATGAACACCCACAATATTGCCCGGATCAAGTATGTGTTGCGCCAGTCCACCCTGAGTGAGCTGACTGAACTGATGGCTGATGGCCTCAAACATGACAATCCCCACGTGCTGCGCGGTCTGTTTGCTCGTTATTTGGAGGAGCATGGTTTGGGTGGTCTGCTGCGGGCTGGTTATAAATCGAAACAGGCTGATCGATAATCATGCCTTGTCCCTGCTGACGAATGATCGGAAAATGCGGCTTTTCTTATGACTGGGGCCGCTTATG
>JBOFSK010000265.1:0-2314 GCA_051651505.1 Aeromonas sp. | reverse complement strand
CTATCTCAAGCGAGAATACCCCGAGGCAGATCTACTATTTCGTGATATCCGGGTGCTAAAGGAAACGGTGCCTATTCGCGAGGCCTTGCTGCAGGCGGTCAAAAACCACGGTTAACCCGTGCTAACTTGACACATATCATCTTGAGCATCGGATCACGTCCCTATACTGGTTCATATCTGTGGCCTGTCTTTGGGAGATAATGTGTGTGATATAACGCAAGCACAGTTGGCTGTCTGGCATGATCGCCTACTGTCCGACTGGGCTCAAATTCGAGAAACGCTGATCGGTCAGCTTAAAACTGCAGGTCGAGACGACTGGGCCGAACAGGTGGAGCAGTGTGAACCGGATCAACTGGTTGAACTCAGCAGTCGACTGCATCTGCCCAAGCTAAAAGCGAATATCGCTCACCTCAGGCGCATTGATGCCGCCCTTTGCCAGATGGATATAGGCCTCTATGGTCTGTGCTCGGACTGTGAAGAGCCACTGGCTACCACACTGCTGGAACAAGATCCGACCCTGCAACGCTGCCAGCCCTGCAGTATCCGTTATGACAAGGGATATCACGCCCACGAATTATAAGGGAATGCACGCCTGTGCATTCCCTTAGCCCCCGTCTTTCATCCTCTGGATCTGTTACCTACTTTTGGTGAACAAGCAGCCCGAAGCCGAGGCTATTACTGTGCCAGCACGATCCCGGCAAGGGTGGAGAAGTGGTGGATTTCATGGGTCGCATCGCACTCGTTGACGTGCCGCCCCGGGTTGTACCAGCAGGTCGCGAGCCCCTGCGCCGCCGCGCCGGCGATATCAGTTTTCGGGTTGTCTCCCACCATCAGCACTCGCGCCGGATCCGGCTGCCCCATCAGGGAGAGAGTGTGCTGGAAAATGGCCGGATCTGGCTTGGTCACCCGGATTTCGTCCGAGATCACCAACGGCTCAAACCATTCGTTCCACCCCAATTTGCCAAGTCTTCCCCGCTGGGGCACGCTGAAACCATTGGTGATGATCCCCATTCGCACCTTGCTGCGCAGCTGTTGCAGAGTCTCGATGACCCCCTCAAGGGGCATGCTCAGTGTGACTATCTGTTCCAGAAAGGTGTTGTTCATCGCCATGGGGTCGGCAGCGACCTGTTTGGCAAACAGGGCGAAACGGGTCTGCTGCAATGCAGTGGCATCGATCTCCCCATCGTTGTATTGCTGCCAGAGCCCGTGGTTGAGTGCATGGTATTGCGCCATGCTGGCGTCATCGGCTTGCACACCGTAATGCTGAAGGGTACGTGTCAGCGCGGCGGCGACCGGGAAATCGAGCAGGGTTTCATCCAAATCGAACAGCACCCAGTCATAGCTTGGTTGTTTCACAGCAGTCCTTGTTATCAGTCAGATAGATCGGAGATATGATGCCCGACTCTACCGAGCGGGCCAGCCAGCAGATCCAGCGTGAGGCGCACGCCAAAACCGGTCACCTCGCTGGAGACCACCCCATTGCCCCCCTTGTTACGAAAACCACTCAGGTCAAAATGCAGCCAAGGAGTGTGTTCGGGCACGAAATGAGCGAGAAAACGAGCCGCATCGATATGATCTGGTGAACTGCCCGGCGCACACTGCAGCAGATCGGCCCATTCACTCTCGATGTTGTCGTCATAATCCGCATCGAGCGGGAAGGGCCAGATCCGCTCGCCACTGCGCTGTCCCAGCTTGACCAGCGCAGGCAACCACTCGATTCGGTTGGTAAAGACGCCGCTGTAACGGCTGCCCAGTGCCCGCTTGCAGGCACCGGTCAGGGTGGCGTAATCGAGCAGCAGATCAGGGGTATCCTGTACCGCCATGGCCAATGCGTCTGCCAACACCATCCTGCCTTCAGCATCGGTATCAACCACCTCAATGGTGGTGCCATTGATGGCGGTCACCACCTCACCGGGCCGATAAGCATGAGGACCGATATGGTTCTCGGCAATGGCCAGCCAGCAGTGCACCTCGTAGGGTAATTGAGCGCGGCTGATGGCGTAGAGGGTGCCCAGCGCCACCGCGCTGCCCCCCATGTCCAGATGCATGCCATACATGCTGCCGGCCACCTTGAGGTTATAACCGCCAGAGTCATGGCAGATCCCCTTGCCCACCAAGGCAATGCGACGCACAGGTGTGGGCGGACAGTAGCTGAGCTTGATGATGGCCGCCTGATTATCTTCCGAGCCACGGGCGACCGCCAAAAAGGCCCCCGCCCCCAGCTCGGCTAACTGGGCCTGATCATAGTGATGACACTGCCACCCCTCCTGCTGCGCCAGTTGACTAACAAACTCGCGATAGCTGGCGGCGGTCA
>JBOFSK010000264.1:0-1189 GCA_051651505.1 Aeromonas sp. | reverse complement strand
TCCTGCCCTGTCCCGGCCAAGAAGGCCCTGTGTGGGCTCTGTTCCTGTCCTGTCCTGGCCAAGAAGGCCTTCCATGAACTCTGTTCCTGTCCTGTCCCGGCCGAGAAGGCCCTCTGTGAACTCTGCTCCTGCCTTGTCCTGGCCGAGAAGGCCCTCTGTGATCTCTGTTCCTGTCCTGCCCTGGCCAAAGAGGCCTCCTATGAACTTTGCGCCCGTTCTGTCCCGGCCGAGAAGGCCCTCTGTGAACTCTGCTCCTGCCCTGTCCTGGCCGAGAAGGCCCTCTGTGAACTCTGTTCCTGTCCTGTCCTGGCCAAGAAGGCCGTCGCAGCTGCCGCTGCTCTCCCTGAGTCAAGCCTCGTCGCAGCTGCCGCTGCTCTCCCTGAGTCAAGCCTCGTCGCAGCTGTCGCTCCCCCTGAGTCCGGTCAAGTCTCAGGTCCTCCCTGTTGCGAACAGTTGGTCCAGTCCAACGAAACTCAGAGCTTGGGCTCTGAGCTCTCTTCCTCTCTCTGTGTGTGGCTGTCTTTGTTTTGTGTTACAGGCCAATCTCCTTTGCCGGTTCCGTCCTGGAGGGCTCCTGTTTCGTCCTGTCCCAATCCGGCCACTGGGGCTCTCTACAACTTGTTGGTCCAGCCAAACGAAGCCTACAGTTTGGGCTCCGAACTCTCTCTCTCTCTCTGTGTGTGTTTGTCTGTGCTCTGTGTTTTAGACCTGTCTGCTCCGCCTTGGCTGTCTGCTCCGCCCTGGCCGTCTGGTCCGGCTCCGCCCTGGCCGTCTGGTCCGGCTCCGCCCTGGCTTCCTGCTCTGCCGGCTCTGCCTAGGCTTCCTGCTCTGCCGGCTCCGCCCTGGCTTCCTGCTCCGCCCCGGCTTCCTGCTCTGCCGGCTCCGCCCCGGCTTCCTGCTCTGCCGGCTCCGCCCCGGCTTCCTGCTCTGCTGGCTCCGCCCCGGCTTCCTGCTCTGCTGGCTCCGCCCTGGCTTCCTGTTCTGCCGGCTCCGCCCTGGCCTTCCTGCTCCGTCTTGGCTTCCTGCTCTGCTGTTCCTGCCTCAGCCCCGGTTCCTCCACATGGACCTGGCCCTCCGTCCCTCCCCCTGTTCCGCCTCCGCTCCACCACCCTCCTGGATTGTGTGTGGTTAGAGCGTCTGGAAGCCGCTCCTAGGGGAGGGGCTCTGTCACGATTCAAGTCTCTGTGGC
>JBOFSK010000263.1:0-1815 GCA_051651505.1 Aeromonas sp. | reverse complement strand
CGGTGGTCGTACGCACCCGTAAAGGCGTTCGTCGTCCGGACGGCTCAGTCATCCGTTTCGACAACAATGCGGCTGTGTTGCTTAACAACAACCAACAGCCAATCGGTACTCGTATTTTTGGCCCGGTGACCCGTGAACTACGTAATGAGAAGTTCATGAAGATTGTGTCCCTGGCACCCGAAGTACTGTAAGGAGTCGAACGATGGCAGCTAAAATCCGTCGCGAAGACGAAGTGATCGTACTTACCGGCAAAGACAAGGGCAAGCGTGGCAAAGTCACTCAAGTTCTGATTGCAAAAGGTAAGGTATTCGTCGAAGGCATCAACCAAGTGAAGAAGCACCAGAAGCCGGTACCCGCATTGGGTCAGGCTGGCGGTATCATCACCAAAGAAGCCCCGATCGATGTATCAAACGTAGCGCTGTTCAACTCTGCCACTGGCAAAGCTGATCGCGTTGGTTTCCGGATTGAAGACGGCAAAAAAGTTCGTTTCTTCAAATCCACCGGCGAACTTGTGAAGTAATTGGAGTTTAACGATGGCGAAACTGCATGATTACTACAAATCAGATGTAGTAAATGAACTGGCCAAACAGTTCGGTTACAAGACTATCATGCAAGTCCCTCGGATCGAGAAAATCACCCTGAACATGGGTGTTGGTGAAGCGATCTCTGACAAGAAGTTGCTGGAAAATGCTGCTGCCGATATGGCTGCCATTTCCGGTCAGAAGCCGCTGATCACCAAAGCTCGCAAATCTGTTGCGGGCTTCAAGATTCGTGAAGGCTACCCGATAGGTTGTAAAGTAACCCTGCGTGGCGAGCGTATGTGGGAGTTCCTGGAACGGCTGATTTGCATCTCCGTACCGCGTATCCGTGACTTCCGTGGCCTGAACGCTAAAGCGTTCGATGGTCGTGGTAACTACTCCATGGGCGTGCGTGAGCAAATCATCTTCCCGGAAATCGACTATGACAAAGTCGATCGCGTCCGTGGTCTGGATATCACCATCACCACTTCCGCGAATACCGATGAAGAAGGCCGTGCTCTGCTGGCTGCCTTTAACTTCCCATTCCGCAAGTAAGGTTAGGGTTATGGCTAAAACATCCATGAAAGCGCGCGAAGCAAAGCGTGCGAAGCTGGTAGCCAAGTACGCCACCAAGCGTACCGAGCTGAAAGCTATCATCGTTGATATGAACGCTTCTGAAGAAGCGCGTTGGGATGCTGTACTGCAACTGCAACAGCTGCCCCGTGATTCCAGTCCGTCCCGCCAGCGTAACCGTTGCAATATTACTGGTCGTCCGCACGGTTTCCTGCGCAAGTTTGGTTTGTCTCGCATCAAGGTGCGTGAGCATGCCATGAAGGGCGAAATTCCGGGCCTGAAGAAGGCTTCTTGGTAACGAATCTCGGGAGTTAGACTTATGAGCATGCAAGATCCGATCGCGGATATGCTGACCCGCATCCGTAACGGTCAGGCGGCGAGCAAAGTTGCGGTTTCCATGCCTTCTTCCAAGCTGAAAGTGGCGATTGCCAACGTGCTGAAAGAAGAAGGTTACATCACTGGCTACTCCGTAGCAGGTGATGTGAAACCGGAACTGGAAATTGAACTGAAATATTTCCAGGGCAAGCCAGTTGTAGAACTGATCCAACGCGTGAGCCGTCCCGGCCTGCGTATTTACAAGCGCACTACTGATCTGCCGAAAGTTATGGGCGGTCTCGGTGTTGCTATCGTGTCCACGTCTAAAGGTGTGATGACTGACCGTGCTGCTCGCAAAGCAAGCATGGGCGGTGAGATCATCTGCTACGTCGCTTAATAGGAGGTAGGA
>JBOFSK010000262.1:0-2784 GCA_051651505.1 Aeromonas sp. | reverse complement strand
ACTGCCGCTTGGCGCGCATAAGGTTTCTGCCACTCTGGATGTGGCTATCCGGGCAAACCGCCCGGATAAACCCTCCCCTGCAGGCGGGAAACGAAACAAGAAGAGGGAGGCCATGGCCTCCCTCTTCTTGTTCTATGTTGCTAGGTTGCTGGCAACCTTGGTGGGCGATATGCCAAGTTGACGCTACTCGGCCGCCTTGCGATCCGAGTGGCCGAGATCCCGCTCCGGTGCGATGACATCGCGCACCCGCTGCTTGATCTCCTTGGCCTCGGGGAAGCCGTCATCGGCCACCCGATCCCACACCTGCACCCCGTTGACCAAAATGCGGAACTCCCCCTTGCTAGCAGGCACCAGCGCCACCTCTCCCAGATCGCTGTCAAACGTGGAGAGCAGTTCCTGCGCCAGCCAAGCGGCGCGCAGCATCCAGCGACAGAGGGTGCAGTAGCGGATCTCGATGCGGGGTTTACTGATGAGCGTCCCGGATTCGGTCATGATTTACTCCATACATTGTTCAAGGGGAAAAGAGTCCAAGCGCACCAGCCACCTCAGCCCATTTATCCTTGCTGCGGGCGCGATGCCGATACAGCTGGCACCCGCAAGGCCCGTAGTTGGGTCGGCGCCGGGATCAGCTGCCAGCGCGGTAGGCGGGTGCGGATAATCAAGAGTTGCGGCTCACTCAAGGCATAGGGCAGGGTGACCACCACCTCACTACGGTCAAACATCGCCGCCAACTGCAAGATCAGGATCAGGTTGGCCTCATCTCGCTTATGCTTGTTGACCCGTTTCATAATCTCTTGGCGCAGCTGGGTTTCTGGATCTTGCGTCATCGCCTGCCAACCAAAACCGAACAACGGTATCAGGGTGCTGACCATCCCAAGAACCGTTATCGGCTGCTTCGGGGGATGATAGAGTTCGTTGAGATCCAGCAGAACAGGATTCTGACGAACCTCATCATCACCAAATAAAATCGTTTTCGTCATTGGATTACCCGTTATATTCCACTAGACTGCGCCGCATATTTTACCCCGACCTGCCAACGAGGTGCTGATGCTAAGCGATATCGAGATCTCCCGCCAGTCCCCCCGCCTTTCCATTCACACCCTGGCCGAGCGCCTCGCCATCCCGCAACCCCTGCTCAATCCCTACGGTCACTACAAGGGTAAACTGAGTCTGGCGTTGCTGAAAAACCCACCCAAACAGACCGGTAAGCTGGTGCTGGTCAGTGCCATTACCCCAACCCCCCTTGGTGAGGGTAAAACGGTCACCACCTTGGGCCTGTCCATGGGACTCAACCACATAGGCCAGCCCAGTATCGCCACCATTCGCCAGCCAAGCCTTGGCCCCGTCTTTGGGGTCAAAGGCGGGGCGGCCGGCGGCGGTCACGCCCAAGTCGTGCCGATGGAAGAGATGAACTTGCACCTCACCGGCGATTTTCATGCCCTGAGTGCCGCCCACAATCTGGCGGCAGCAGCCCTCGATGCGCGTCTGTTTCACGAGACCAAACTCGGCGATGACTTCACCGCCAAGACGGGCCTGCAACGGCTTGATATCGATCCGGCCAATATTTTGTGGCCACGCACCCTCGATATGAATGATCGAGCCCTGCGCCACCTCACCATCGGTCAGGGTGGCCCCGCCGATGGCATCGCGCGCAGCGATCGCTTCGTCATCACCGCGGCCTCCGAGCTGATGGCCATTTTGGCCCTTGCCAGTGATCTTAAGGATCTGCGGGCCCGGATCGGGCGCATCCAACTCGCGCACAATAGCCATGGTCAGCCCATTACCGCAGAGCAGTTAGAAGTGGCGGGCGCCATGACAGTACTGCTCAAAGATGCCTTGCAGCCTACCCTGATGCAGACCACCGAGCAGACGCCGGTGCTGGTTCATGCCGGTCCGTTCGCCAACATTGCCCACGGCAACTCGTCGGTTATCGCCGATCGTATCGCCCTTGGCCTCACCGACTATGTGGTGACCGAGGCGGGCTTTGGTTCCGATATGGGGCTGGAGAAGTTTTTTAATATCAAGAGCCGCCAGTCTGGTATTACCCCTGCCTGCGTGGTGCTGGTCGCCACAGTACGCGGTCTCAAGGCCAACAGTGGCCTGCTCGACATTCGCCCCGGCCAGCCACTGCCGGCAAGCTTGCAACAAGAAGATCTGCCGACCTTGCAACAGGGCTGTGCCAACCTCGCTTGGCATATCCAAAATGCCCGCCGTTACGGGGTGCCGGTGGTGGTCGCCATCAACCGCTTTCCCACCGACAGCCAGGCCGAACTCGACCTGTTGGCGGATCAGGCGCTCAAGGCCGGAGCCAACGGCGCAGCCATTTCACATGCTTTCGTCCAAGGTGGCGCGGGGGCGAGCGAACTGGCCCAAGCCGTGGTCGCCGCCTGCGCCCAACCAAGCAAGATCTCGCTGCTCTACCCTGATGAGATGAGCCTCACTGCCAAACTGGCAACCCTGGTTGAATGCGGTTATGGCGGGCGTGGCGTCGTGCTCTCTGACAAGGCCCGCCAACAATTGGCCCAGCTCTCTGCCGCCGGCTGGGATCATCTGCCGATCTGTATGGCCAAAACGCCGCTCTCCATCAGCCATGATCCGGCGCGCAAGGGGGTGCCGACCGATTTCGAGGTGCCGATTGCCGAGTTGAAACTCTGTGCGGGGGCCGGTTTCATCTATGCGCTGGCGGGCCCGGTTATGACCATGCCAGGTCTTGGCAGCTTGCCGGCTTATCGTCATATCGATATCGATGAGGATGGCGAGATCGTCGGCCTGAGCTAAATGGTC
>JBOFSK010000261.1:0-8642 GCA_051651505.1 Aeromonas sp. | reverse complement strand
GCCGCCCTGGCCCACGCCATTGCGCTGCCGACCTTCAATCTGGATCTGATGCACGGCCTGCCGGATCAGAGTCTGGATGACGCCCTCTATGACCTGCAGCAGGCGATCGACTGCGCACCGCCACACCTTTCCTGGTATCAGCTCACCATAGAGCCGAACACGGCGTATGCCTCCAAGCCGCCCCGGCTGCCGGAAGATGACACCCTGTGGGATATCTACGAGCAGGGCCACGCCATGCTCACCGCCAGCGGTTATCGCCAGTACGAGATCTCGGCTTATGCCAAAGAGGGCTATCAGTGCCGTCACAACCTCAACTACTGGCGCTTTGGCGATTATCTGGGGATCGGCTGTGGCGCCCACGGCAAGATGACTGATCTCGCGAACCAACAGATCTTGCGCACCGCCAAGGTGAAGCACCCGAAAGGATATCTGGATAAGAGTCGTCCCTATCTGGACCAGCAGTGGCAGGTGATGGCGGATGATCTGCCGCTGGAGTACTTTATGAATCGGTTCCGGTTGTTTGAACCGGCCCCCAAGGCAGAATTCGAGGCCTATACCGGTTTGGGGCTGGAGCGGGTCGAGACCATGCTCGCCATTGCCCAGAGCAAGGAGTTGATTGAAGATCTGGGGGAGAGCTGGCAGCTCACCGCCCTTGGCCACCGCTACCTCAATGTATTGCTCGAACTGTTTATGGATGAGTGAGTGGCCTGTTGAGGCGATCTCCTGAAGTGGTGAGTCGGCGTTGCTAGAGCGCTCCTTCTGTCAAAACAATCAGGGCGCCATTGGCGCCCTGATTGTTTTTGCTACCACTTCGGGTAGAAATCCGCTCAACAGCAGACGTTGCACATCTGCTGTTGGCCGGGCTCCCACCGCTTGCCAAATTTGGCGTTACGCTGGTAACTCCCCTTGCCCTTCTTGTTACGCTCGACCCGGCTGCGAAACAGCGGATCACTGAGCAGGGCGTGCAGATGGTTATCCTTTATCTCGCCGCGCTGATGGGCATAGTTGCCCTGTTGCGCATGCTCCTCCCGGGGGAGGGCGGGTTGGTCGACCCGAATCTTGGCCATGATGGCTCCTCTTCTTGCTCTGGGTGTGTTGATGCTTGTTTCAGGGTGGCAGATTGCGCGGCGGGTGCCTGTGCAGGTGATCGCCTGGCCATCGGCCGGGATGGCATCGGTTAAAAACGCGGCGATTTTGTCACCAAATTGCCGCGGGAGCAATCAGTCGGGCTTGCTCGTTCAGGCATAGCATGTCAGCCGTGCACAGGGTCACGCTGGTCGTGGTCGTGGTCGTGGTCGTGATGCTCGTGATGGGCCGGTGTGCCAGATTCCAGCGTCTCCAGAATGGCGCAGTGCTCGGCCGAGCGGGGGCCGCCGCAGCAGATGTTGGAGAGCTCGCGCAGGTTGTCGCGAAAGCGGATGAGTTCGATGAGCTTTTGCTCCAGTTGCAGCAGCTTGGCGTCGGCCACCGCTTTGACCTCCTGACAGGTCACCTTGGCCTTGTTGGTATCGAGATTAAGCAGTTCAGCGATCTCGGCCAGTGAAAAGCCCACCGACTTGGAGCGGATGATGAACTCCAGCCGCCGCTTGTCCTCATTGCGATAAAGGCGGTAGCCGGATTCGTTGCGGATCCCCGGTGAGATGAGGCCGTTCTTCTCGTAAAAACGCAGGGTATCAGCCTTGACGCCACATGCCTTGGCCAGTTCACCGATCCGGTACATCTCCTTCTCTCCCTTTTTGGTGGTGATGTAACAAAAGCAGTATTTACTATCACCCCTTTGCTTACGAATTACTAGCCAAGCTCAGAAAAACGACAAACAAAGGTCAAAATATGGCGCTTTTATGGATAAAATGCTGAAAATGCAAACGTTTCGATCTGGTTTGGTGGAAAACGTTTAACGCCTTGCTATACATGGCTTTGCTGTTTTAAAAAAGCCACCACAGATCACATTTTTTGTGTAGAATACGCGCCCATAAGAGAGCGTCGCGTCAAGCGGGCATTTCTTAAAACACGTTTGCCTTGGTGCGCCTATCCGGGTGAGCGTGGTTTGCGAAATCCCCCACTTCCATTTATTTGGGGACTCTCTGTGTGTGGTGGCCATAGTGCATCTTCCAGCCATAGAAGTCCCCGCATGTTGAGGACGATAGTGTGATGGAACAAGCTCGACCGATTCGCCGTGCGCTGCTGAGTGTATCTGACAAAACCGGTATCCTGGAATTTGCCAAGGCACTGAGTGAGCGTGGTGTTGCCCTGCTCTCTACGGGCGGTACCGCCAAGTTGCTTGGCGAGGCAGGTCTGCCGGTAACTGAGGTCTCCGACTACACGGGTTTTCCTGAAATGATGGATGGCCGGGTCAAGACCCTGCATCCCAAGGTTCATGGTGGCATCCTCGGCCGTCGGGATCAGGATGACGCCATCATGGCCCAGCATGCTATCTCCCCCATCGACATGGTTGTTGTCAACCTGTACCCCTTCGCCGCCACAGTGGCCAACGCAGGCTGCACCCTGGCTGATGCGGTCGAGAATATCGACATCGGCGGCCCGACCATGGTGCGTTCTGCGGCTAAAAACCACCAAGATGTCGCTATCGTCGTCAAAGCTGGCGACTACGATCGGGTGATTCGCGAGATGGATGCCAACGGCAACAGCCTGAAACTGGCGACCCGTTTTGATCTGGCCATCGCTGCTTTCGAGCACACCGCCGCCTACGACGGCATGATCGCTAACTACTTCGGCACCCTTGTTCCGAGCTATGGCGACAACAAGGAGGGTGACGAAGAGTCCCGCTTCCCGCGCACCTTCAACAGCCAGTTCATCAAGAAGCAGGACATGCGTTACGGCGAAAACAGCCATCAGGCCGCCGCCTTCTACGTCGAAGAGCAGGCCGCGCCGGGTTCTGTCTCCAGTGCTACCCAGTTGCAGGGCAAGGCGCTCTCCTACAACAACATCGCCGATACCGATGCGGCGCTGGAGTGTGTGAAGGAGTTCAGCGAGCCGGCCTGCGTCATCGTCAAACATGCCAAACCCTGCGGTGTGGCCATCGGTGACGACCTGCTGAGTGCCTACGATCGCGCCTACCAGACCGACCCCACCTCTGCCTTCGGCGGCATCATCGCCTTCAACCGGCCGCTTGATGGCGCCACCGCGGCAGCCATCGTTGCCCGCCAGTTTGTTGAGGTGATCATCGCCCCGACCGTCAGCCAGGAGGCCCGCGATGCGGTCGCCGCCAAGCAGAACGTGCGTCTGCTCGAATGCGGTGAGTGGACGGCACCAGCGCAAGGGTTTGACCTCAAGCGGGTCAACGGTGGCCTGCTGGTGCAGGAGCGGGATCTTGGCATGGTGACCCTGGGTGACCTGACCGTGGTCAGCAAGCGCCAGCCGACCGAGGCCGAGCTGCAAGATCTGCTGTTCTGCTGGAAAGTGGCCAAGTTCGTCAAATCCAACGCCATTGTCTATGCCAAAGATGGCCAGACCATCGGCGTTGGCGCCGGCCAGATGAGCCGCGTCTATTCGGCCAAGATCGCCGGTATCAAGGCGGCGGATGAAGGGCTGACCGTGGCGGGCTCCGTCATGGCGTCCGATGCCTTCTTCCCGTTCCGCGATGGTATCGATGCTGCGGCCGAGGCCGGTATCTCCTGCGTGATCCAGCCGGGTGGTTCGATGCGCGATCAGGAGGTGATCGACGCTGCCGACGAGCACGGCATGTGCATGGTATTTACCAACATGCGTCATTTCCGTCATTGATGGGTCAGGGGCTGCCGATGGCAGCCCTTTTGTTGTCTCTTTTCAACTGACTATTGCCACTGGCTGACGGCCCAATAGGCTCTCCAGTGACCACAAACAGAAGCGAGCGATACGATGAAAGTACTGATCATTGGTAACGGTGGCCGTGAACATGCCCTAGCTTGGAAGGCCAAGCAATCACCACTGGTGCGCCACGTCTTCGTGGCACCGGGCAATGCTGGCACCCAGCTGGAGCCGGGTGTCGAGAACGTCGCTATCGATGCGACCGATATCGAAGGGCTGCTGGCCTTTGCCAAAGCGCAGCGCATTGGCCTCACCATCGTCGGGCCGGAAGCGCCGCTGGTGAAAGGGGTCGTGGATACCTTCCGTGCTGCCGGTCAACTGATCTTTGGCCCAACCGCTGCAGCCGCCCAGTTGGAAGGGTCCAAGGCCTTTACCAAGGATTTCCTGGCCCGGCACGCTATTCCGACCGCCGATTACCAGAACTTCACCGAGGTGGAGCCTGCGCTTGCCTATCTGCGCGAGAAGGGCGCCCCCATCGTCATCAAGGCCGATGGTCTGGCGGCGGGCAAGGGGGTGATTGTCGCCATGACCTTGCAGGAAGCAGAAGACGCGGTACGCGATATGCTCTCCGGCAATGCCTTTGGCGACGCGGGCTCGCGGGTGGTGATCGAAGAGTTTCTGGATGGCGAAGAGGCGAGCTTTATCGTCATGGTTGACGGCGAGCAGGTGCTGCCGATGGCCACCAGTCAGGATCACAAGCGGGTGGGCGATGGCGATACCGGCCTCAACACCGGTGGCATGGGGGCTTACTCGCCAGCGCCTGTAGTGACTGCCGACGTGCATAAAAAGGTGATGGAGCAGGTGATCATGCCGACCGTGCGCGGCATGGCGGCCGAAGGCAACGTCTACACCGGCTTCCTCTACGCCGGTCTGATGATCGACGGCGCCGGTAATCCCAAGGTGATCGAGTTCAACTGCCGCTTTGGCGATCCCGAGACCCAGCCCATCATGCTGCGGATGCAGTCCGATCTGGTGGAGCTCTGTCTGGCCGCTTGCGAGGGCAAGCTGGATCAGAAGGAGGCTATCTATGATCCCCGTGCCGCCATCGGCGTGGTACTGGCAGCGGGGGGCTATCCCGGCGACTACAGCAGCAATCTCCCGATCAGTGGCTTGCCGGTAGATGAAGTGGCTGGCGAAAAAGTATTCCATGCCGGCACCCGGCTGGAGGGCGATACCAGCCTGACTCAGGGTGGCCGCGTGCTGTGCGCCACCGCTCTCGGCCACACGGTTGCCGAGGCCCAGCAGCGGGCTTATCAGCTTGCTGGCCGCATCAAGTGGGATGGCGTCTTCTACCGTAAAGATATCGGTTGGCGTGCCATCGCTCGCGAGCAGGAGTAACCGTCGCAAGCGAATTGCCGCTCAGACCCCGCCACGGCGGGGTTTTTTGTCTGCAGTGAGATCATTGTTGATGGTATGACTCTGCTACACAGTTGCGTGCTGGGTTACCATTCGCGCACAAACGCGGTCTTACCGTCACCTTTTGCCACAAAAAACCACATTTCTCACAAACTCTTTACTGCGAGTCGTGGCATCATGCTGGGGATGGCTCTCTATGTGGCTCCACTAGAGGCCTTAATGGAACAACGTTCGCTCATGTCGATATGTAAGGAAATTCTATGTTAAACAAGGTTCGCCCCCTGTTGTTGCCTCTCATGTTTGGCCTGCTGACCCTGCCCGCCATGGCGGGAGAGCTGGAGCAGCCAATGAAGAAGATTGGCTTCAACTATAAGCAGGCAGTAAAAGCCGATGATGCCGCCAAGATGGAGAAGCATATCGTCGAGATGAAGGCCCAGCTGGACGTTGCTAAGCAGAAGAACATGCCTGCTGCCAAGAAAGAGAAGTTCCTGGAAGGCATGGAAAAGGTGCAAGCTGAACTGGATGCCAGTCTGGTAGCACTCAGGGCCGGTGATGAGGCCAAGGCTCGCCAGCATTTGGAGAAGGTCAATAATCTGAAAAAACAGTACCACGATTATGCCAAGCAAAAAGGGTGAGCCCTTTCGTTGGGATCCGTTAGTTCGCCTGACCCACTGGGGGGTGGCGGGGGTTTGTATCGGTAACCTCTGGCTTAATGAAGCCGGGGAGCAGTGGCATGAGTGGCTCGGTTACTGTGCGATTGCTCTTGTCACCCTGCGCCTGTTGTGGGGCCTGACATTTGCCAGAGGCTATGCCCGGTTGGGCGCACTTATTCCCAGTGGCGATGATTTTCGCCAGCAGGCTCGTGAACTGCGAGAACGGTTACCGCCGGCACCGGGTCATCACGGTAGCGGCAAGCTGGCGGTGTGGGCGATCTGGTTGATGGTACTGATGACTGCTGGCAGTGGCTGGTTTCAAAATACCGAGTTGGGGTTTGAACTGGGGGCGGATGAGTGGCATGAGTGGTGCGGATTTATACTGCAAGGGTTG
Source organism: Aeromonas sp. (assembly GCA_051651505.1). Taxonomy (GTDB): domain Bacteria; phylum Pseudomonadota; class Gammaproteobacteria; order Enterobacterales; family Aeromonadaceae; genus Aeromonas. The sequence goes on along the minus strand of JBOFSK010000261.1, from coordinate 2,432 downwards.
ATCGGGCTACACCTGCTGGCGATAGTATTTACTTCGTGGTGCCAGCGCAGCAATCTAGTGGCCCGGATGCTACCGGTCGTGTTCAATCACTTCGCTCGCCATCGTGACAAGGAGCAAGGGTAGGGCCGTGTGTTGGCATTGTGCTTGCTTGCGCTTGCCCTCAACCCAGGTGCCAAACATGCGCGCCTGAGTGAATGCGGATCCGCCGATAGTCACCCTGTTGCCTTTGAGGTATGCAGGTATGACCCGGTGTTACAGATGCAAAAAGGCCGCTCATCATGAGCGGCCTTTTCTAATTTGGTGGCCCCTGGCGGACTTGAACCGACGACCAATCGATTATGAGTCGACTGCTCTAACCAACTGAGCTAAGGGGCCAAATTGTGCATTTAGCGGCGAGAATTATAGGGGAAGAAAAAAGGACAGTCTATAGGTAGATCAATCACTTGGCGACTAATTAACCAAATGAGACCAGAGTACGGGTCAGGGCAGGCAAGTTGGCAAATAAAACAAAGCCCCGCATGGCGGGGCTTTGTTAAGACAGCATCAGGACTATTCGTCCAAGAAACTGCGTAGCACTTCCGAGCGGCTCGGATGGCGCAGTTTGCGCAGTGCCTTGGCTTCGATCTGACGAATGCGCTCACGGGTGACATCGAATTGCTTGCCCACTTCCTCAAGGGTGTGGTCAGTATTCATGTCGATACCAAAACGCATCCGCAATACCTTGGCTTCACGGGCGGTCAGGCCCGCCAATACGTCGCGGGTGGCGTTGCGCAGGCTTTCACTGGTCGCAGCATCAGCAGGCAGTGACAGCGTGGTATCTTCGATAAAGTCACCCAAGTGGGAGTCTTCATCATCACCGATGGGCGTCTCCATGGAGATAGGCTCTTTGGCGATCTTCAGTACCTTGCGGATCTTGTCTTCCGGCATGCCCATGCGCATCGCCAGCTCTTCCGGGTTCGGTTCACGACCCATCTCCTGCAGCATCTGACGGGAGATACGGTTGAGCTTATTGATGGTCTCGATCATGTGCACCGGGATCCGGATGGTGCGCGCCTGATCCGCGATGGAGCGGGTGATAGCCTGGCGGATCCACCAAGTTGCATAGGTCGAGAACTTGTAGCCACGACGGTATTCAAACTTGTCTACCGCCTTCATCAGACCGATGTTGCCCTCCTGGATCAGATCCAGGAATTGCAGACCACGGTTGGTGTATTTTTTGGCGATAGAGATAACCAGACGCAAGTTGGCTTCAACCATCTCTTTCTTGGCGCGGCGGGCTTTGGCCTCACCGATGCTCATGCGACGGTTGATGTCTTTGATCTGGGCAATCGACAGCCCCGTCTCTTCTTCGATCTGCTGCAGCTTGCCTATTGCACGCTGCACATCCTCGTCCATTTCAACCAGACGGGGAGACCAAGCCTTACCAGCTTGCTTCTGGTATTCAAACCAAGCGGTCTCACACTCGTTGTTGGTGAAGGCTGCGACGAAGGTTTTCTTCGGCATCTTGGCCTGATCAACGCAGAGTTTCAGAATGATGCGTTCTTGCACCCGAACCCGTTCCATCATCTCGCGCATGTTGTTGACCAAGCGATCGAACTGCTTGGGCATCAGGCGGAATTGACGGAACACATCGGCCAGCAGGGCGATGGCGGCTTGGGTATCCTGGTGAGCGCGACCATTCTTTTTAATGGAGAGTCGGGTTACCTCGTATTGAGCGCGCAGTTCGCCAAATTTCTCACGAGCGACTTCCGGATCGGGACCTGTGTCAGCCTCATCATCCGAGCTCTCGCCATCGTCGTCTTCATCTTCCTCTTCTTCATCTTCATCGGCGAGGTCGTCTTCGCCGAGTTCAGAGCCGATGTGAGTAGCAGTAGGGGCCACGTCATCGGTTTCGTTAGGATCGATAAAGCCTGAAATAATATCAGAGAGGCGCAACTGCTCAGCTTCGTACTTATCGTACTGTTCCAGCAGATAGGTAATTGCTTCTGGGTACTCGGCGACAGAGCTTTGTACCTGGTTGATACCGTCTTCGATCCGTTTGGCGATGTCGATTTCGCCTTCACGGGTCAGCAGTTCAACGGTACCCATTTCCCGCATGTACATGCGGACGGGATCGGTCGTGCGACCAATCTCAGATTCAACTGATGCCAGGGCCTGAGCCGCTGCTTCGGCAGCGTCCTCATCGGCGGTGCCACCTTCAGCCATGATAAGATCATCGGCATCCGGGGCGTTTTCAACCACTTGAATGCCCATATCGTTGATCATCTGAATGATGTCTTCGATCTGGTCTGAATCGACAATGTCTTGCGGGAGGTGATCGTTCACCTCGGCATAGGTCAGGTAGCCCTGTTCTTTACCTTTGGCAACGAGGAGTTTAAGCTGAGACTGCGGGGTTTGCTCCATAGAACTCATCCGGTTGGTGTTGCTAGGTT
>JBOFSK010000260.1:0-9307 GCA_051651505.1 Aeromonas sp. | reverse complement strand
CGCTTTGTGGCTTCTGTATGTATATGCAGATCAGCCTATCAACGTTTTTGGCCAGCATAGAGAGGGCCGGGTTGTCGAGGATCCGCAAATCATGGTCAAACATAAACAAGCCGATCGTGTTCATAAGCAGAGGCCAACGTCAGGTCTATTTGGATAGACACTTGTTACGCATCGTCCACTCAAACAGACCAATGACCTGCGAAGTCACAATGCGGGGCGATGGGCTCAATGCCCACCTGCAATCCATCGCAGCGGGTTTGGGGTTGGCAAATTGGGGTTGGCAAAAAAAGGGGGCCGCAGTGGCGGCCCCCGTTTTATGGGATCAGATACATTTCACCGGCTTGGGCAAGCCGCCAATCTTGGTCGCCTGCTTGGCGGGCCCTTCCGGGAACAGCTTGTAGAGGTAGCGGCTGTTGCCCTTCTCGGGGCCGTATTGCTTTTCCATCGCCTTGACCAGCGCGCGGATAGCGGGGGAGGTGTTGAACTCCAGATAGAAGGCGCGCACAAAGCGCACCACCTCCCAGTGGGGCTCCTCCAGCACGATCCCCTCCTGCGCGGCCAGTAGCTGCGCCAGCTCCTCGCTCCAGTCGTTGCTGTTGAGCAGGTAGCCCTTGGCATCGGTCTTGATGAGTTGGCCGTTTAATTCCAGCTGATGTGGTTCGGACGCAGACATGGGGGCTCCTCGTTAATGGGGCTATCAGGATTGGGCGGGCATGGTAGCGCCTTGATCCCCAGTGAGCAACCGGCTCTCGTTGGCCAGCTGCAACAACTGATCTGCCAGCTCGCTGATGAGGTTAAGCTGCTGGGTCAGCATCAACTGCTCTTCGCTGCATCCTGGGTCCTCATCTGGCGGGGGCAGCAGGTGCTTGCCGCTGATGGTGCTGGAGGGGCTGCCCGCCAGATGACCGGCTGCCTGCTCCAGGGTCTGGCAGAGATGGTGGCGCATCTCATCCAGTCCGTTGACCGCTTCCAGTTTGTCGCGATGGGCGCCGAGTGCCGAGATGTAGGAGAGCAGGGCATGGTTGCGCCAGGTGAGGGTAAAGCAGAGGTCGATAAAGCGGCGGCGCTTTTGCGGCTCGACCAGCATGCTTTGCCAAGCGGTAGCCAGCTCGCTGTCGGCCAGATGGGCACTCTTGCGTGCCACCCGATAGTCGATGGACTCATCCCGCTGCTGGGTGAGGCTCGCCAGCACCGCCGCGAGGTAGCGGGCGTTGGCCGACAGGGAGTTGGCGATCAGGGTCGGCAGCCGCTTGTATTGCCAGTCTGGCCAGAGCCAGGCCACCAGCCCGTAAGCGATCAGGCAGCCGACCAGGGTATCGAGCAGCCGTGGCCCAAGGATCGCAAAGCCGATGCCATCGAGCAGGTTGAACGCCATCAGCACATAGAGGGTGATAAAGCAGACTGCGGCGCTGTAGTTGTTGCGCAACTGGGTGAAAAACAAGAAGGCAGCCAGCCCCATCACCACCAGTTGGACGTGCAGCCCCGGAAATAGCCAGAGCACTGGAATGCCCACCAGAATGCCGGCGAAGGTGCCGAGCATCCGCTGCACCAGGCGGCGACGGGTAGCGCTGTAACTGGGCTGGCAGACAAACAGCACGGTCAGCAAGATCCAGTAGCCCTTTTCCAGGTCAAAGGCTTGCAATATGCCGTAGCCAATCACCAGCCCAATGGATAACCGCAATGCGTGGCGAAACACCATGGAGTGCAGGGTCAGGTGCTGCTTGAGCAGGGTCAGCAGCGGCAAGCGGGGCGGGCGGGCCAGCGCGGGCAGGTTTTGCGGTGCTTGCTCGGGGTTTTGCAACCCTTCGGCGCTGGTCAACAGCTGGTTGATGCTGGCCAAATTGCGACGCAGGAACTTCATCGGCGTCAGCAGGGTTTTCGGGTAGTGCTGCTTGAGGTGGGTGAACTCCAGCTGATCGCCAAGGGCCTGCAGCGTCCAGTGGATGCGCTTGTTATGGCTGTAGGGCTTGTGCACCAAAATGGCGTAGCCGAGCCGCTGACACGCCTCGGAGAGTTGCAGGAACGCCTCCTGAAATCCTTCTAGCACTATGCCTTGTTTGAGCTCTGCTTCCAGCCGGCTGTAAGGGTAGTGGCTGGAGGTGGCACGCTCGTGAATTTCCAGCGCCAGCAGATAGAGACGCAGCAGGCTAGCCAGCTCAGGGCTGGCCGGATGACGGCGGCTCAGGCGGGCATTGAGGGCCGACTTGGTGAGGTTGAGGGCGCTCACCAGATTGATGTTGAGCTGGGCCAGATTGTGGCGAATGGCTTGGGCGCCATGCTCGTCTGCCGGGAAGAAGCGGGATTTCTCCAGCAGATAGCGACCAAGAGCAAAGTAGCTCTGGGCCAGCTGTTCGTGCAGGGTTTTGTAGGGCAACAGCCACAGCCAGATAAACGACACCAGCCCGTACCAGAGGGCGCCAGCGCCCAGCGCCAGTGGCTGGTAAAAAAGATCTGGCGCCTTGGCGGCCCCCAGCATGGTGTAGATGGCGATCAGCAGCGAGCCAAAGCTGATGGTGGCGTAGCGGGGGCCGAGCGCCCCCACCATCACAAAGATAAAGGTGGAGCAGGCCAGCCCGATGGCAAACAGCCAGGGGGTGGGGTAGAGATACTGCACGCACAGGGATGCAAACATGAAGCAGAGCAGCGTCATGGCCAGATTCTTGAGTCGCCCCCAACGGCTGTCGTCGGTTTCGGCGATGGCGCCTGCCACCACCCCGAGGGAGAGCAGCACGGTGAGCTGGATATTGCCGGTAGCCAGGGTAAAGGCGAGCAGGCCCAGCATGGCCAACAGTACCTTGAGCGCGAAGTAAATGTGACTGTCAGTCAGCAGGCGGCGTAATAAACCGGAGAAGTCTATCGGCATGCAAGGCTCCCCCCCTTGAGCAAAATGAAATCGATGTCGCGGTCGGTCAGCAGGCTAGAGAGATCCATCGGCATAACAGAGGTGAAACCCTTGATCGAAACGAGAACCAGATAGTAACCCGCCAAGCGCGAAATGGCCCTGATCCAAATCAGGGCCACTTCGCTTCATATCTTTGATTTACAACTTATCCTGACACAAAAGACGCCAAGAAAAACCCCGCCGAAGCGGGGTTGCTGATCAGTTGCGGTTGCCACCAAGCAGGCTGAGCAAGCTCAGGAAGATGTTGTAGATAGAGACATACAGGGTGACGGTTGCAGAGATGTAGTTGGTCTCGCCGCCGCGCACGATCTGCTGGGTGGTCAGCAGGATGGCACCGGAGGAGAACAGCATAAACATGGCGGACAGCGCCAGGCTCAGGGCGCTCATCTGCAGGAAGATGTTGGCCACCATGGCCACCAGCAGCACCCAGAAACCGACAAACAGCATGCCGCCAATAAAGGAGAGGTCACGCTTGGTGGTCAGGGCATAAGCAGACAGACCAAAGAAGGTGAGCGCGGTACCACCAAGGGCGGTCATCACGATCTCGCCACCGCCATTGTTCATGTACATGTTGATGATGGGGCCCAGGCTATAACCCATCAGACCGGTCAGGGCGAAGGTAAAGACCAGACCCATGCCGTTATCCTGGTTTTTCTGGGTCAGGAACATCAGGCCATAGACGCCGATCAGGAACACCGCCCAGTGCAGCGGCGGCATGTTCATCACGGTAGCAATGCCCGCCACCACGGCAGAGAAGCCCAGCGTGAGGGAGAGCAGCATATAGGTGTTACGCAGCACCTTGTTGGTATCACGTACAGCACTTTGGGTGCCGGTGAAGATAGAACGGGTATCCATCTTGGGTGTCCTCTTGATGTCCGGGTGAGACGGCGAGTGGCTGTCTCATGATCGCTGTTTGTTACTGCTTGTTATACGCATTGTATGGAGAACAAAGCGGGATGACGAGGCACAATTGCCTATCACCAGCCCTTTTGCTCGCCAACACTATCCCATAAGAAATATGTATTGCATATGAACACGTTAATGACGTAGTATGCACGCCGTTCGGAGGGGTGGCAGAGCGGCTGAATGCACCGGTCTTGAAAACCGGCGATGGGTGACCATCCGTGGGTTCAAATCCCACCTCCTCCGCCATATTCAGAGAAAGCCCAAGCGATTTAATCGCTTGGGCTTTTTCGTATGTGCTTTTTGTGCGTGTTCTGGGGGTGACAGGATAACAAGGGCCCAAGCCAGCGCCGGGCTGTTAAACAGGCAGTGGCAGCTGATGGGCCTGCCACTGCGCTGCTAGCGTTGGCGCTGCTAGATCCGACCCTGATAGCGCAGGGGGAAGCGCCCCTGACTGTCGGGCTGGCCGAGGAAGGGAAGCCCTTGCTGCATTTGTGCTGGCAACGCGGGACCCGGCTTCAGGTTGCCCTGGAACAGATACTGGCCATTGGGTTGCAGCTCGAGCCGACCGCTGGTCTGCACCGCATCTGAGCCTTGCTTGAGCTCGGCCACCAGGGTGGAGTCGAGGCAGCTGAGTTTCACCTCGGGGTCCGCCAGATCCAGTTTGCCCGCGGGCGTATCGGCGCTGGCCTGATACCAGTCGAGGTTGCCGTAGAGGTTGTCGCACCAGGGCTTACCCTGGGCAAACTGATCCACTTTGAGCTGTAGCTGACCGGTGACGGTGATCGGGAAGGGCAGGCGCATCGGCATCCGGCTCAGTAACCAGGGGGCGGGGGCATTGAAGGTCAAATCCCGGCCAAACGCGGCGCCATTCCAGCCGATCACGCCCTGACCATTTAGCCCGTTGCGCTCGCCAAAGCGAATGGTCACTTCGGGGGCAAGGCGCAGCAGGGACCAGCTGTTGAGATCCCAGCGCAGCTGGCTCACCGATTCACTGGCATAGTGCAGCCGGGCTGCCTGGCCACGCCAGAGGGTGCCGCTCACCCCTTCCAGTTTCAGCAGGTTATTGATGTTGGCGGGCAGCGGCAGGTAGCGCACGACCAGGGCGGCAGGCAGGGTTGCCAGCAGGCATATCAGGTAGGCCGCCAAAAACAGCCCCGCGATCAGGATTCGTTGTTTCATTGTGGGCGACTCAACTGCAAGCGTCTGACCTTGACCAGACCGGGAGCAAGGTCTTCATGAGCGATCTCGATGATCTTGACCTGAATACCGTGCTGTTCCACCAAGGTGGCGAGCCAGCGCAGCAGATCATCGAACGGTACCGTATCGATCCACACCTGCAGCTCCTGGGCCTGGGGCTGCAAGCGGGCAATCTTGATCTTATGGTTGAAGGCGGTACGGTTGACCACCCCTTCCAGGGTGCCGCTGGTGTCGAGCTGGCGGCGCCCCCCCCCTTGCATGGCGAGTACCAGCTCGCCCTTTTCCTTGAGCCAGGTGAGGGTTTGTTGCTGGTTTTGCACCTGGCGCTCGCGCATTGCGATCTGCTCGGTGAGCGGTTGCCAGATGATCCAGTAAAACAGTCCGACCAGCAGCAGGCCTGCGCCCGCGACCAGCAAGCGTTGTTCCCGTGCGCTGATGCTGTGCCACCGGTTTTGCAGTTTTTCCATCATGATGATTTACCTTTGAGCACCAGTGAACCTTCTACCTTGCCCTCGCTGCTACGCACCTCGCCTTGTTGTACCTCGAAGTGCTTGCCAGCCAGCTCGCGAAACCGCTCGATCTCGGCATAGCCGGGGGCAGTGACTTGCAGCCGTAGCTCGTTGCGGCTGGCGTCAAAACGCATCACCTGTGGCTTGAGACTGGGAATATCGGCAAAGGTCGGCACCAGTTCGGTCAATATCTGCAGCACCCCGTGTTGTGGTGTTTGCGTCATCAGTGTGAGGTGTTGGGTCATCTGGCTACGCACATTGACGATCCGTTTTTCCCCCGGAAAAATGCGGGTATAGACTTGGCGGATCTCTGCTTTTAGTGCCTGGTCTTGTGCATTCAGTTGATGAAGTTGCACCCCGCGTTGGCCGAGGGCCACCAGCAGCAACAGACCTGCGGTGATCGCCACCTTGCGCCACTGTAGCCAGTAGCGGGTGTATTCGGTCTGCGGACGGTAGGGGCCGCTGAGCAGGTTGGCGCGGCAGCTGAGTGCCCCTTTGGCCAGCAGCAACATAGGTAACTCGGGATCTGCCGCTAGCCAGTTGGCGCAGCTGATAGCGGGGGGCGGAGTATGGCTGTAGATGGTGGCGGGCTCGGTCTCTGCCGCCAGCAACATGGCCAACAGGGGTTCGTCAGCGACGATCCCCTGACAAGGGCTCTGTCGCAGCAACCATTCAGTACCAAGCTGCAGGGCTGACCAGCCTTCGTTCGCTGGCGGCAGGGCCAGCACATCGGGCAGCAGTTGCAGGCTCTTGAGACCGGCGTCATCCAGCCAACTGAGCCACTCGGCCATTTTCTGGCGATCCACCGCCATCAGATCGACCTGTGGGCCATCATGGGCCAGCACCACCAGATGGAGGGTTTCCACATCGGACGCGATCTGCTCTTCCAGCAGGTAGGGCAGGGCGGCCGCCGATTGGCGGTTGTAACGACCGGGCAGGGTCACGCGTCGGAAGATAAGATCGCTGCCCGGCACCAGCGTCACCACCGGACGGCCTCCGGCACGCGCTTGCAGTTCACCCAGCGCCTCGGCAGAGTGCAAGATGCCGGAGGCGATCACCTCCTGCTCCTGAGCGGACCAGACCAGCCAGGCCACGGGTTGTTGTTTATTGGTCCCCAGGCGGATGACCAGACTTTCACTCACGTATATTTCTCCTGCGATACCAATCTGCCGCATAGGGGCGATTGGTGTGCAGCCCGCAGGCTGCAGCTGACATCGGTTGTACTGGGGGCGGATGGCCACCAGTACCCTGTTTATTCAGTACCACTGTTTGTTCGGTGCTTATTTGGCACTTATTCGGCACCTATTCGGCACCACCACTGAGACGGCGCAGGGTGATCAGCTGGTTATCCTTGCCACGATGAAACAGGGTTTCCAGCCAGGCGCGGTTATCGCCCACTTCGGCGACCATCTTGGCTTCGAAATAGTCGCTTTTGACTACCATTGCCCCTTGTTGTTCCTTGCCAAGGTCGACCTGGCCAAGTTGTTCTGTCATCAACTTGGGCTTTTTCCACCCCTTTTTGGGTCGATCCTTGAGTATCCGTTTGACGTCATCCTGCCCGACTTTGCCCAAAAAGAGGGCGCTGAGCAGCTCGGGGCGCTCGGGGTCCAAGGTGTTGATATTGAGCTTCAAGCTGTTGTTGGGCAGGGCGCAGACATAGGGGGCCAGTTTGGCATAGACCCGGGCACTGACGCCGCGTACTGCCCGTAACTCATCCTTGCCAAGCAGCCACTGATTGGCGGTCAGATAGGGGGGGGAGAGCCCTTCGTAATAAGCATCTTCGGCACCCAGACTGGAGACCAAGACGGTATCCTTATCGGTCCAGTCGCGAATGGCATCAGTCAGCTGGGCCGCTTCATACTCCTCCATCGCTAATTGTTTGAGCAGTTCACGAAATACCTGGACCGGGTAGGGTTGTTGCGCCAGGTCATCACCGTCAACGCCCTCCTTGGTGGCCAGGCTCAAGCTGTTGAGATTGAAGCAAGCTTGCAGATCGCTGATCTCACCGCGCAAAATGCCGTCATCCACCGGAAACACGCTATTCTTGCGGGCCCAGTTCTGACTGAGGTTGACCACGTCCGGGTTATCTTTGAAATCCTGTGCCAGTACCTTGCGCACCAGCGCCTCTGCCGACATGGCATACCACCACGCCTGTTTGCCGGTGGTGATGTTGGCGGTGCGGCGTAACTCCAGTTGCAGGCGGCCACTCATATTGCTGGCGATGATCACCATGACCGACAAGATCAGCAGCACCACCAGCAGGGCCATGCCACCCTGGCGGCGGGGCGATGCGAGGCGCTTAGTTGCCATTATTGTTGCCATTTTCCACCCTCTGGCCACCGGCCCCAATCAGAAATTGACGGCGCAGGGTACCGTAATCGTCCAGATCCAGCTCCACCGCCAGCCCGTCAGGTAGCGCATTGCGTTGGGTCCACCCCTCTCGCCAGCTGCCTTTGTCATAAAAGTAGAGGCGTAGCCCCAACACCCCGGTCAGCACCGGCTGGATTCGGGGTTCAGTGCCGATCACCGGATCAGGATAGAGATCGCTGAGGCGTTCAAGGGTCTGCTCTTTAAGGCGCCAACCGACGCGCTGTAACTGGGAGCGCGGCAGCATGCCATCGGGGTTGAGCCAGCCACCACGCATAAAGGCCATGCCCCAGTCATCGCTTTGTTGCCCGAAACGGGATGCGGCCAGCAATACCTGGTTACTCTCCCCGGCGATGCGACCGCTACGGGGCACCATCTGGGTGATATCTCGCTCCAGCAGGGTGAAGGCAAGCTGCAACTCCCCCAGGCGGGCCTCTTTGCGCTTGGCCACTTCGTCACTGGTCAGTACCCCCTGCAGCACCTGATAAGCACCCATGCTGAGGCTGGCAAAGATGGCGATCGCCACCAGCATTTCGAGCAGGGTAAAACCGCCGTGGCGGGAGCTGGAGTGAGAAGGGGGGGGATTGGCTTGGCTCATCGACTGATATAAGTCCGCATCATGGCCACCGGGTCTTCGGCCTTGGCTTCAGTGCGCACTTCCATATCGAGTGCCCGGAAGTTGTTGTCGGCCGTGGCGACGCCGCGATAGCGCCAGTACCAGGTGGTGCCAGCCATCTGCTCGTCTCCTTCGACCCAGCTGTTGGCGGGCCATTTTTTTTCAAGTTTTTGCTGCACTAACTGGTTTTCCACCACCCAGGTGGCCATGGTCTTTTGTTCCAGATAGTTGAGGGCAAAGAGGTGCTCGCTGGCGGTTTTCATCACCGCGAGGCCGGCGATGGCGAACACCGCCAGGGCCACCATGACTTCAAGTAAGGTCATGCCGCGGGCGTGCATCAAGGATTATCCCTATGGTCTTCATCATCACTGAGCAAGATCAGGCGCCCCAGTTCATCACCCTTGACGATGCGGGTGTAGCGCGCCTCATCATCTTGCTGCGTAAAGCGCAGTTCGAAGGGGCTCAACTCTCCCCCCGGAAAGATCAGCAGTTGCGGTGTGCGGATTTGTTCATCCCGCTGCTGCTCGCTCTCCTCATCGGGTTCGGGCTGCCAGCCAAAGCCTTCCAGCGTCAGTGCCAGTTGCATGTTATCGGGCAGTTGTTGCTGGCCGATCTGTTTGTCACCGGTCAGGGCCAGCCAGGAGCGATCTTTGGCCTGACGTAGCATAAATTGCCAGCCGTTCTCTTCAATACGCAGCCCCACCAGCCGGCCGTCCATCACCGCATACTCTTGTGCCAACTGCAGGGTTGCCATAAAACGGCGGGCCTGTTTGTCTAGCTCCCGATCCCCTCTGGCACCCCCCATACTCA
>JBOFSK010000259.1:0-18987 GCA_051651505.1 Aeromonas sp. | reverse complement strand
CGGATGCCGGAATCCAACTATGTGGCGACCTTTCTGAGCGGAGCGCGGGATCTTATCGGGGTGGCGCTGGTGGTAGCGGTAGCGCGTGGCATCTATGTGGTGATGGAGCAGGGCGTCATTATCGATACCATTTTGCACTGGGCCGAGGGGCTGGTGACCGGGCTCTCCTCGTCGGTCTTCATCCTGATGGCCTATCTGGTGCACATCATCCTGAGCTTCTTTATTCCCTCCACCTCGGGGCTGGCAACTGTCTCTATGCCGCTGATGGGACCGCTCGCGGACTTCTCCGGCATCTCCCGAGATCTGGTGATCACTGCCTATCAGTCCGCCTCCGGCTGGATCAACCTGTTCGCTCCTACCGCCGCCCATCTGGTGGCCGGTCTGGCGCTTGCCAAGATCCCCTACGATCGCTTTGTGCGCTGGGTGCTGCCTTTTATCATCGGCGTAGCCCTTATCACCATGGCAGTGCTGGTGGCCGGCGCCTTGTTGCACGGCTGATGGCACGGGTAAAACGACAGATAGCAAAAAGGCTCCCGCGGGAGCCTTTTTCATGAGCCTTGCTTACTGCTTGTAGCCCTTGAGGAAGCGGGCGAGGCGGCCGATGGCATCCTCCAGCTCTTCTTCGCGGGGCAGGAATACCAGCCGGAAGTGATCCGGCGCTGGCCAGTTGAAGCCGGTGCCTTGCACCAGCAACAGCTTCTCCTGCTGCAACAGGTCGAACACCATTTTTTGATCATCGCGAATGTCATACACCTTGGGATCAAGGCGCGGGAACATGTAGAGCGCCCCCTTGGGTTTGACGCAAGAGACCCCCGGGATCTCGTTGAGCAGCTCCCACGCTTTGTCTCGCTGCTTGCGCAGGCGGCCGCCCGGCAGGATCAGTTCGTTGATGCTCTGGTAGCCACCAAGGGCGGTCTGGATGGCGTGCTGCATCGGCACGTTGGCGCACAGCCGCATGGAGGCCAGCATCTCCAGCCCCTCGATATAGCCGCGGGCGCGCCCTTTGGGGCCGGTGATGACCATCCAGCCCTGGCGGAAACCGCAGGCGCGGTAAGCTTTGGAGAGGCCGTTGAAAGTCACTACCATCACATCGTCACACAGGGTGCAGACGCTGGTGTGGGAGATGTCGTCGTAGAGGATCTTGTCGTAGATCTCGTCGGCGAAAATGATGAGGTTGTGCTGGCGGGCAATCTCGATCACCTCCAGCAGGAACTCGCTGCCGTAGACCGCACCGGTCGGGTTGTTGGGGTTGATCAGCACCAGACCGCGGGTGCGCGGGGTGATGCGGGCGCGGATGTCGTCGAGATCTGGATACCAGTCAGCCCCTTCGTCGCAGCGGTAGTGCACCGCATGGCCACCGGAGAGGGTGACGGCGGCAGTCCAAAGCGGGTAATCGGGGGAGGGCACCAGCATCTCGTCACCGTTGTTGAGCAGCGCCTGCATTGCCATCACGATCAGTTCGCTGGCACCGTTGCCGATATAGATATCGTCGATATCGACTTTGCGCATCCCTTTTTGCTGGTAGTACTGCATCACCGCCTTGCGGGCAGAAAACAGCCCCTTGGAGTCGCAGTAGCCCTGACTCAGCGGCATGTTGAGGATCACATCCTTGATGATCTCTTCCGGGGCATCAAAACCGAACGGTGCCGGGTTGCCGATGTTGAGCTTGAGAATACGGTGGCCTTCATCTTCGAGACGGCGGGCTTCTTTATGCACCGGGCCGCGAATGTCGTAGCAGACATCGTCGAGCTTGTGCGACTTGTCGATAGTGAACATGGTGACTGTGATTCCTTCCCCCACGGGGGCGCGTTGGCGAAAAAGGTGATATTTAGTATCAAATTTCTTTTCCTCTATTCTTCACAGAATTGAATGCTAGAACAATCCTCTTATTAGAAGAATTCCCTGATTTTTGGCGCTAAAACAGGGTTGCTAGGCCGTGAAATTCAGCACGATCGTTTGTACTAACCCAGGTTCACCAGTGAAACATGGGGGGTGAATTAACAAAGCTACCGGACTGTGTTGCAATCTGGGGATCCTATGGCACGATTGGTAGCATTAAAAAATCGTGATCCCCGATAAGACGATGGTGCAGGCAGTAGTACCCTTTGCCGCGCATTTATCGGCTTTTATTCTGCGAGGTAGTCTCATGCATGCACCGGTTGCCGGCCGTTATCGCCACTTCAAGGGGGGTTACTACCAGGTGCTCACCCTGGCCCTGCATACCGAAACTGGAGAGGCGCTGGTGATCTATCAAGCCGAGCAGGATGGTCAGGTCTATGCCCGCCCTGTCGCTATGTTCATGGCGTGGATCGAGCACCAGGGGCAGGTTGTCAGCCGTTTTACACCGGTCGGACATTAATCCCTGTGCTGGAGGTTTGCTGAGTACGCCCAGTGTGTTTGCCATGTGGCTCGTCAGGCTTTGTCGCATCATGGTGGCAGTGATGGCGCCATCGCTACCGGTGATAAGGGTAAATACCTATTTCAATCAATATTTTGTGACGTTCGTCACAAAAAATGACGATCTTCGGTGCGGTTCGCATTCTCACATCATACTTCCATAATGTTGCGCTGGTTTAATTTGAGACTATTTTTAGGGTCTTGTGCCGAGTTATCTCATTGGGAGAATGAATGTGAAACCTTTTGCTGCTGAGTTTATGGGGACATTTTGGTTGGTATTGGGGGGTTGTGGCAGTGCCGTGCTGGCGGCCGCTTTCCCCAATGTCGGAATTGGCTTGTTGGGGGTCTCGCTGGCCTTTGGTTTGACCGTGGTCACCATGGCGTATGCCATTGGTCACATTTCCGGTTGCCATCTCAACCCGGCGGTGACGGTCGGACTGTGGGCGGGTGGGCGTTTTCCCGCATCCGGTGTCGTGCCTTACATAGTGGCGCAAGTACTGGGTGGCATAGCTGCAGGTGCTGTGCTCTATGTGATTGCCAGTGGCCAGGTCGGGTTTGATCTCTCAGGCGGGTTTGCCTCGAATGGCTATGGCGAACACTCCCCGGGTGGTTATAGCCTGATGGCTGCGCTGGTGTGTGAAGTTGTGATGACCGGCTTTTTCCTGTTTATCATCATGGGTGCGACTGATAAGCGGGCACCTGCTGGCTTTGCCCCCATTGCCATTGGTCTGTGTCTGGCGTTGATCCATTTGATCAGTATTCCTGTCACCAATACCTCAGTCAACCCGGCTCGCAGTACCGGTGTTGCCCTGTTTGTTGGTGATTGGGCGGTCAGCCAGTTGTGGTTGTTCTGGGTTGCCCCGATCGTCGGTGCTATCCTGGGGGCGCTGGCATATCGCTTGGTGGCGACGGAACAGAAGTAAGCCTTGGAAAACATGTGGTGCTATAGACACGCCTGCGGGCGTGTTTTTTGTTGTTCGTTCTCCCAGGCTCACTGATTAGGCGGCGCTCCATATGAGCGGTATGTAAGGGAGTTTATCGCCCTTTAGCCTGCAACACCTCTTTGTAGCGCCGATGGAGCAGTTTAATCCGGTCGACATAGGCGCGGGTTTCGGCATAGGGCGGGATACCGCCATGTTTTTTCACCGCACCAGGCCCTGCATTATAAGCGGCTGTCGCCAGTGCCACATCGCCATCATATTGCTTGAGCAGGCCTGCCAGATACTTTACACCGCCAAAGATATTCTGCTCGGCCAGCAAGGCATTGCCGACCCCCAGCTCTTGCGCGGTTGCGGGCATCAACTGGGTCAACCCCATCGCCCCTTTGCGAGAAACGGCCAGTGGATTAAAGGCAGACTCGGCATGGATCAAGGCCCTGATCAGCGCAGGTTCCACCTGATAAGTGGTGGCAGCGGCTTTGATGGTGCTGGTGTAGGCATCAAGAAACAACCCAGTGGTTTGCCAATTGACCTTGGAGGTCGGGTTGCAGGCGAAGCAGTCATTGAAACGCAGCAGTTCATAGTGGCCCTGGGCAGGTGCCATGTCGGAGTAGCGTACTACGCCATTTTTTTGCACCGATTTATAGACGTGGATCTGCTTGTTACCCTGGCTTATGTTGGTTGGCTTAAGGGGCTCCGACAGGGGGGGCGTCGCGGGGGCTGGGGCTGGGTGATCAGTGATAAATACCACGTGTGCTGGTGGTGGGCTCTGACTCCAACCGAGCTGTGGGAGTAACACTATATGGCCTGCCAGCATCCATGCTTTCAACCGTAGACTCCTTCCTGTGGGGGTCATATGAATAAATTATGATGAGCCGTACTGAACAAGGATTGTCATGCGGTGCCCATTATGTCAGGGGGGCTCACCGCTTAAAAACCGGTGTTACTTGTCGTCATTTGTCTCTGATATCGGCTTTTTTGTTAACTTAAAGTCTGCTATTGTGCTGCGGCCATCTGGTCTGACCGGTTTACTAGCTACACGATAAAAAATTGATTCTAAAGGATTAGTTTGTGACAAACCAGCCGGTGATGGCGCTCGTTTTCGAAGAGTATCATCACCCCGACCTCTCCCTTATCAGAGACTATTACGAGACAACCTTTTCCCGCTATGTGCCTGATCCGGCAGAGCGGATTTTTGTCGTGCGCGATGCTCATTGGCTGGTCGGGGCGGTCAGGCTGCGTGATGAAGGGGCATTCTATCATTTGTGTGGCTTGCGTTTGCTGCCCCACTACCAATCTCTGAGGTTGGGCTCGCGTTTGTTAGAGTTCGTTTGTAGCGACTTGGCAGACAGGCCTGTTGTCTGCCAAGTTTTGCCATTTGAGAAGCCTTTTTATATCAAGGCCGGTTTTACGGCGATGCCGCTCAGTGCCTTAACAGGTCCCCTCTTCAGGTTTTATGAGCAACAGCAACAGCAAGGGTATGTGGTTGATCTGCTGGTGTTATACCACAGCCCGATGAATTGAGCGGGTCAGCGGGGGGCGGTCAGCAAGTAGATCTTGCCTGGTGACAGCTCTAACCCTAATAAATTTTCTTTCAGCCATGCCTGTTGCGGATCTTGGTCATCGAGCCGGTAGACTGGTTGGCTTTCTAGCCGTTTCTCCATGCTTTGCAACAACATACCGAGCATAAGGCCAAACTTTTTTTCAGCCTCTTGTGGCTCCAGCTTGTACCCTATCAACGTCATATTATCAAGAAACAGCGCGCTCTGCGCCTTGTCGTAGCGCGGTCTTGCTTCATAGGTCATCTGCAGGCGTGCGTCATATTCGCTGTTATCAGCGAGGGCGATGTTGAGTTTGCCCTGGCCATAGATCCGGGCGGTATCGGGGCGCTGGCGACCAATCTGCACGTCACTTTGTTCTAGCTGGATATGCGCTTTGATGACGCCGGGCAGCTCCAACCGCCTGTCGATCTGTACCTGAGCTTGCAGATACTGGTTTATTTGCTGTTCATTAATTTCATATGAGCCTTGGTTTAACATAGCCAAGCTGAGCAGCACAGATTGCAGGAACATGGGGTCGACCTGATAGAATGGATTTGTTTTACAGCATACCATTTTGCCCTTGCTGGGTCTGCCCAGTGCTCTGCCGGTCCTCTGTTTGCCCGTTACAAGGAGTCCCCGTTGTTCAATGCGCTGGAACATGATCTCCAATTGCTTTTTTCCCAGTTTCTAGGATGGCTGCTACTGCTTTTTCATACTGTGATTGTGGCCGGCGTGTCGTTGCGGGTCGTCATGAAGCGCCGCCCCATTGGGGTGTCGCTGGCTTGGCTGGCGCTTATCTATGCTATTCCGTTTGCCGGGGTGGGTTTTTACGTCCTGTTTGGGGAGATAAAAATGGGGCGCCGTCGAGCCGCGCGAGCCAAGGCGATGTATCGTCCTTATTCGATATGGATCCGCCAGTTGGCGCGCTTGTTCCCCCAGCACTGTTGTGAAGTAGGCGACAAGGCGCAGCCACTCCATGATCTGATCCAGGGGCGGCTCGCCATGCCGATGCTGTCGGGTAATCGCATGACTCTGCTGAGCAAGCCTGATCTGATCTTACGGGAGATTGCCCAAGACATTGGTCGCTCGATCCACTCTTGTTATCTGGAGTTTTATATCTGGCATCCTGGCGGCGATGCGGACGCCGTGTGCGAAGCGCTGATCAATGTGGCTAGGCGTGGGGTGGATTGCCGCTTGTTGCTCGATTCAGTGGGCAGCAAACCCTTCTTCCGCTCATCCTGGCCCAAAAAATTGCGTCAGGCAGGGGTCAAGCTGGTGGAGGTGCTGCCGGTGGGAGCCTGGCGCATTCTGTTTCAGCGTCAGGATCTGCGGATGCACCG
This sequence comes from Aeromonas sp., assembly GCA_051651505.1. Lineage (GTDB taxonomy): Bacteria > Pseudomonadota > Gammaproteobacteria > Enterobacterales > Aeromonadaceae > Aeromonas. The sequence goes on along the minus strand of JBOFSK010000259.1, from coordinate 12,771 downwards.
TAAGCTGGTGGTGATCGATGACAGGGTGGCTTATACCGGATCGATGAATATGGTGGATCCCCGTTTTTTCAAACAAAATGCCGGTGTCGGCCAGTGGGTGGATATCATGATCCGGGTACAAGGACCCATGGTGCCGCTGATGTGGTCTATCTTCGTGTGGGATTGGGAGATGGAGACCGGCGAGCGCTTGCTTGACAGCCTGTTACACGATCCTGAGGTCTGGCCCCAAACCAACTATCGTGCCCAGCTTATTCCCTCTGGCCCCTTCGTCGGCGGCGATTGCATCCAGCAGAGTCTGTTGCTGGCTATCTATCAGGCCCGTAGTCATCTGGTGCTTACCACCCCCTATTTTGTGCCCGATGATCCCTTGGCGGCAGCGCTGAGCTCGGCGGCGGCGCGCGGGGTGCAAGTCCAATTAGTGTTGCCTGATCGCAACGACTCCCTGATGGCTAACTATGCCTGCAACGCCTTTATGGAGGAGCTGCTGGAGGCTGGGGTAGAGATCTATCGCTACGATGCGGGTCTGCTCCACACCAAGAGTGTGCTGGTGGATGATGATTTTGCGCTAGTTGGCACGGTAAACCTGGATCGCCGAAGCCTTTGGCTCAACTTCGAGCTGACCCTGTTGGTTGATAATCCGTCATTTGTCGCCCAGATGACCCGGCTGGTGCAGGAGTATATGGCGCAGGCGAAGCCGATGACCCTGGCTAAATGGCAGGCCCGCCCCTGGTATAAGAAGGCGATGGAGAATATTTTTTATCTCTTCAGCCCCTTGCTTTGATGTCGCGGCGGTGGACTCGGATCTGGACAGACCTGCGAATGGGACTTGCCTAGGCTTAAGGCCGCCTCGTAAAGTGCGGTAACAACACCCTGGAGATGCATTCATTGATGAAAAAAATAGTGGCTCTCGCCGTTGGTACGGCATTGGTAGGGGGCGGACTGGCAGGCTGCTGGTACACAGGTAACCGCTTCGATACCCTGATGGCACAGCAGATTGCCAAGGTGCAACGCGAGACCGGGCTGGGGTTGCAGTGGTTACCCACCAATAGCAATTTGTTTACCCGCGATGGGGTATTGCAGCTGAGTATTGCGCCTCAGGATATCGCGGCGGTTGATAGCAGTCTGCAACGGGATCAGCCTCTTGATGTGCAACTGAAGGTGACCGGTCGGATCTTGCCGCTTCATATCAAGAACAAAGTGCTACTGGATACCCAACAAGGATCATTGGCGCCGGTGTTTACCGCCTTGGGGATGACCCAATGGCAATTGGGGGTCGAGTCGGTCACCAGCTTCTGGACACAGGGCAACAGTAGCCGTTTTTGGGCCCAGGCTTTCAAGGTCAAGCAGGGGCAAGATGAGTTTAATTTTCTACCGCTCAGCGGTGAATTTCGTGGCGATCTGGCAGGGCGCGGTCACGTCACCCTAAGCTGGCAGGGGATGACGATGCACCAGGCCCAGAGCAACATGGACCTGGTACTCGCGGACATGAAAGGCAGTGCGGATATTGCCGAGTTAAGTGGTGTCATGCTCTCGCCCCAGAGTGAGATGACACTGGCCGCGCTGACGTTACAACTGCCCGATAGCGTCAAATTGTCGCTACAGGGGATGACCACCACAACCCAGCTGACGGGGGATAATGCCCAGACCCTTTCCAGCAGTTATCAGATGAAGATTGCCAAACTCAATCTGGAAAATGAGAGCGATGCCTTGGCGGTGAGCGATAGCAAGCTGGCACTCAACCTGCACGGGTTAGATCTGGAGGGGTATCAGGCATTACAGGCCGCTAGCGGACAGGGGATTGATGATCCGGCACTTCAGTTGGCGCTGGACAAGATGCTAGGACGCGGTGCCTCCCTTGAATTGGCTGATCTGAGCGCCAAGCTCAATGGTGAAGCCATCGTCTTGCAAGGGGGGCTGACGCTTGCCCCGACCTCGCTGGAACAGTTGTTCAACAGCGCCGCAGGCATCCAGGCAGTGAGCGGTGTGCTGCATGCCAGCCTGAGCGATAAGTTAGGTAAAGCGGTGGCGCAATTGGCGCCCATGCTCGAGCAGTTGACCTTGATGGGCTATCTGCAAGCCGATCAGCAACAGCTCATCTCCGAGCTTAAATTAGAGCAAGGGGTCGTCACGGTAAATAATGTGCCGCTTTGATGTACCGCGCGCTCACAATAACGGCTCCTTTGGGAGCCGTTATTGTGACTGGTGTCATCTGGTAAACACCCCTTGTCCAGTGCGCTGGGCGATTATTTAAACACCACAGTCTTGTTACCGCAGACGAATACCCGTTCGTTCAGCACCAACTCCAGGGCCCGGCTTAGCACTGACTTTTCCACATCCCGGCCGGCTTTGGCCATATCCTCGGCACTGAAGGCATGGCCAACGTGGATCACATCCTGCTCGACGATGGGGCCCTCATCCAGATCGTCGGTCACGAAGTGGGCGGTTGCCCCGATCAGCTTGACTCCCCGGTCAAATGCTTGTTGATAAGGGCGGGCGCCGATAAAGGCAGGCAAGAAGGAGTGATGGATATTGAGAATTTTACGGGGATAAGCCGCGACGAAGGTGGGGGTCAATACCCGCATGTACTTGGCGAGGATCACATAGTCAGGCTCATAACCATCAATGATGGCGCGCACCTGTGCTTCATGTTGCGTCCTGCTAAGGCCATCGTGGCTGACGGTGTGGAATGGAATATTAAATTTGCCACTGAGCTCGGCCAGGGTGTCGTAGTTGCCGATCACCGCGACGATATCCATATCCAGCGCGCCCGCGTAGTTTTTCATCAGAATGTCGCCAAGGCAATGGGTCTCCTTGGTTACCAGAATGACGATGCGTTTTTTGCCCGCCTTGACCAGACGACGCTGGGCGCCGCTGGGCAGGGCATCGTCCAGGTCCGCTAGCAGGGTGTCGTCGTTGAAACGCCCCTCGAGCTCGGTGCGCATAAAAAATCGGCCAATGTCGTGATCGACAAACTCATCGTTCTTGATGATGTTGAGCTGGTGCTTGTAGCAGATGTTGGTGATCTTCGCGATAAGCCCCTTGGCATCGGGGCAGTCTGTTAACAGTATTTTCTTTTCCATCTCAGGCATGTTCCGTATGTGATGTTGGCGTCTGTGTATGGGCATGCAGCGTATGTGCGCTATCGCTTGCAGGCTGATTGCCTGCGACTTTTTGAATCCACTATGCCATAGACCATTGCGTGCTATAAATAACTTCGCCGAAGCGGTGCTCTGTGGCGGTAAAGCATAACCGGTCCCTCAGGCATTACCCGTGAGCCGGTGTGGCGAACAGGGGGGCGACAGAGGGTGACGTTGCGGTATTTGCTGATCGTATTACGACAGCCAGTAGCGTCTTTGCTAATACAAGCTTCCCCTATGGTCAGCGTAACTGCCAGCGTTGGCGGGCCTGATGCAGTATGACGATTACGCCCCGATAGCGGTTACGGCGGTTGTGCGTGTGTTAAGAGTTGTCAAATGGATTGCCTTTGCATCATACGTAATTGTAATAAGACAAAAATTTGGGTAGCCTTGGCTCGTGCTTCCACCACCGGATACTCATTTTTGGCTATACTGGATAGAAACTGTCCATTTGGTAAAAAAATGAGGCATTTAATGTATTTATCTGTGTTGGGGGCTATGCAAACTATGTTTTATTTGTGCCATAATCACGCCGCTTGCTAAACGTCTGGCGAGCTAAAGGGAGCTTTAAAAATGAAAAAATTGTTGTTGGTAGGTGTTGTTGGTCTGTCCGCTCTGCTGGGCGGTTGTGCAAACACCAGCGAACTGGAAACTTCTGTTCAGAATCTGTCTAACAAAGTTGACCAGCTGGCTCAAGATGTTAGCGCAGTTCGTGCTGATCAGTCCAAGATCGCTGCTGATGTTGCTGAAGCCAAGCAAGAAGCAATGCGTGCTAACCAGCGCATCGACAACATGGCTACTTCTTACAAGAAGTAATCCATGCGAAAAAATGGCGCAGTTATGCGCCATTTTTTTTTGCCCTAAATTGATAGCCCCCCTGTTGCCCCTTCATCTCTTCATCTTTTTCACATAAGGTCATGCCGGTCTCCCGACACGCCCTCATCATAATGAACCCCTCGATTTGCGGCTTGATCAGTAGAGCAGGCTGTAGAGTTTGCGACGGTAAGTTTGTGCCACTGCGGTGCTACCCATGGTGGTCAGAATGTCGAGATAGGTCTTTCTGGCATCACCAAATGCCAACTCTCGTTTGAGGATCTCCAGCAATAAACTCAGAGCCTCTTCCTGACGGCCTGCCTGATGGTATTGCACTGCCAGCTCTTGGGTCAGGGCAAAATCGTCGGGCTGTGCTGCATGACGAGCCTCCAGTGCCCGCAACTCCGGGCTGTCAGCGGCTTGCAGGGTCAGAGCGAGTCGCGAGCTCAGGGTATGGAAGTGATCATCCTGCGCCACCATGGGGATCTTGCCAAGCCGCTCCTGAGCTTCATCGAGCAGATTGAGTTCGAGCGCCGCCTCCGTGAGCCACAGGCTGATATCATGGCGTTCGGGTGCCAATTGGTGGGCGTTGGTCAGATGGGCATAGGCGATGCTTGGCTGTTGTTCTGCCAGTGCCTGTTGTCCCTGGGTCAGCAGTACCTCTTCTTCCTTGGGGGCAAAGGCGGCAAAGTATTGGCGCAAGGTTGCTTCATCTTGCGGACCTTCCACAATCGCTTGCTCATCAGGTCTGCCCTGATGGAACAGCACCAGAGCTGGCAGGGCGCGCAGACCGAGCTGACTGGCCAGGGGCTGCAGCTGGGGGTCGTTCATGTCCACTTTAGCCAAGGTGACCTGGGGATTGTCAGATCCAACTAGAGACTCGATAAGCGGTGTCATTCCCTGACACTCCGGCATTTGCGGTGCATAGAAATAGATCACAACCGGCTTGTGCATGGACGCATCGATCAGTTCGGCGTGAAAATTTTGGGGAGTAATATCGACGATCATGGCTTGGACTCTGGTGAAAGGGTGTGGATTAACATGGGGTTGATGGGCTGGCAATTCAAGCGTTGATCAAGGTGGTAGACATTCACCGAGGTTGCTGCTGCAGCCAGGCTGAGCCAGCCGTTGGCAAATGGCCAGTCCTGCACCTGATAACTCACCGCATCCAGCCGGTTGTCGAGTCGCCACTGGTCATTCGGAATGAAACGCACCTTTTCGAGCCCTGCCGCTATACCGCCGCCGTGGGCTTTGAGCACGGCCTCTTTGCGAGACCAGAGCCGGTAGAAGGCATTTTCCTGTTCGGCCTCGGGGAGTGTGCATAGCCACTCATATTCACTTGGCGCATAAAAGCGGCGAGCCAGTGGCAGTGGAGGGCGGCGGCGTTTGCCCAATTCGATATCGACCCCCAAAGGCCCCTGCTGACAGAGTGCCAGTACCAGCCAGTGGCCACTGTGGCTGATATTGAAGTGCCAGTCATTATCGTGTAGCCGGGGCTTGCCATGTTGATCTTGGCAAAATTGCAAGTTGGCGGCGGGTCGCTGCAGCCGCTCGGCCAGCAACTGGCGTAGTAACCCACGGCTTAGCAGGTATTGCTGCTGACGATCGGGGTGCGTCATGGTCTGCCAAGTATGCCGTTCAGTGATCGACAGCCTTGCGGGCAATCGCTGCAGTTGGTGTTGGCAGACATTTTTGTAATTTAACAAATAAAGATCAACATCTATCATTCTATTTCACTTTGAAAAGGGGTTGAAACAGGGATAACCGCTAGTTATCTATGCCCTTTCTGGCCGTTTAGCCACAGTATATTGTGTGGCGGTGATCACATGAATGATAATTAATGGCGAGCTTTCATGAAAAAACGTTTGTCAGATAGGGATATTAGCTTGCCTCGATAGGAATCTTAGATATAGTCGGGTGCTGTTGCCTTAATAAATTGCCCTTTCGGGCCGTATTTTAACAAAGTTGATTATTTTACGGGGATAAAGGATTGCGCCACCTACTGCTACTGCTGGTCGCGCTCGGAATGGTGGGGTGTGCATCTGCCCCCCAGCCCGAGGTCGCGAGTAACATCGAAGTGTCCATGGTTGAACCCGTGGTGGAGCCGGAAGCTTCCCCAACCCCGGATGTGAATGAAATCCTGACTGTGTACAAAGAGTGGCGTGGCACCCCTTATCGTTATGGGGGTACCACTGAACGTGGTATCGACTGCTCTGCGTTTACTCGTGAAGTGTTTCGCAATGCTATCGGGATCGAATTGCCTCGGGATACTCGCTCTCAAGTCCATGAAGGGACTCGGGTTTCCAAACAGGAGCTGGTTGAGGGTGACCTGGTTTTCTTCAAAATAAACCGCCGTCTGAACCATGTGGGTGTGTATGTTGGTAATGGTGAATTCATCCATGCGTCCACTCGGGCCGGGGTGACGCGCTCCAAGCTGGATAACCAATATTGGCGCAACAAGTTCTGGCAAGCGCGCCGGATCGACATCTGAGTCAGGCTGGACAAACGGCTCGTTAAGCGGACTGTTTTTCCAACCTCACTTAAACCGGGCTTAACCAGCCCGGTTTTTTTGTGGCCGTCATTTAGACTTTCCGCAGCCAAATCACTATAGTGACTGCCCGTTTTCTTCGGCAGGCTCAGCATGAAACCCCGCATTAATTCTCACAGTGACCGCACCGCTGGTGATCGTAAATCTGGACTCCATTCCCGTAATCGTCATCGGGCGGGCTACGATTTTGAGGCGCTTTGCCTGCGAACCCCTGAGTTGGCCGGCCATGTATTTACCAATGAATACGGTACTTGCACGCTCGATTTTGCCAATCCGGATGCGGTCAAGAGCCTCAATAAAGCCCTGCTGGCTTATCACTACGGCATTGCACATTGGGATTTACCCGCAGGTTATCTCTGTCCGCCGATCCCGGGAAGGGTCGATTACCTCCATTGGGTAGCAGATCTGTTGGCGGAACATGCGGCCAGTTTACCCACTGGCAAGGGGGTGCGGGTGCTCGATATTGGGGTCGGGGCTAACTGCATCTATCCATTGCTTGGCTGTCGCGAATATGGCTGGCGTTTTGTGGGATCGGATATCGATCCGGTGTCGGTCAAGGCCGCCACCTTGATGGCCAAGAGCAACGGGCTGGGCAATCAGATTGAGTGTCGCTTGCAGGGCAATCCCAGTCATGTCTTCACCGGCATCATAGGCCCCAAGGACCGCTTTGCCCTGACCTTGTGCAACCCGCCGTTTCATGGGTCGTTAGCTGAGGCGAGCAAAGGCACGCAACGCAAACTGCGTAATCTGGGTAAAGAAGTGAAGGGGGCGCCGGTGCTCAATTTCGGTGGTCAGAAAGCCGAACTCTGGTGTGAAGGGGGGGAGGCCGCCTTTTTGGCCAACATGATAGCCCAGAGCCAGGCGTTTGCAGCTCAATGCCTCTGGTTCAGTTCACTGGTGTCGAAAAAAGAGAACTTAGCAGGGGCGCAACAGGCACTGAGTCGAGTGGGTGCTCGTCAGGTGCGGATCATCGACATGGCGCAGGGCAACAAAGTCAGCCGGATCCTGGCCTGGTCTTTTTTCGATGACACAGGCATGCAAGCCTGGTGGTCAGCCGTACGTTAATCCCCCCTCTGCAGGGCCTGAGCTGGGCTTTTTCGCACTGAGTGCGCTTATCTGGCAATCGTTTTTCTGACTGGTGAAAAATGCTTAGTTTTGGCGGTCTTGGTAGTCATTTATATTGGCTTACAGTTGTGCGCCCAGATTTTTTTGCACTTACAGCTGAAACTTTAATAAAATGGCAGTGGTTAGACCTCTTTTACAGGCATTGAATCAAATAGGGATCGGTAAATGAAAGTTGTCGATTTTCTGAAGCGCAAGCGCGAAATTTTGGCGCAGCACCCCTTTGAGCTCAAGGATTGGCTCTCTCCGGCGATCCGCGACTACTGGCGTGAGTTTCAGCAAAAGGCACATCTTCACCCTTTGCTGGGGCGAGTGCTGGACTTGCAAGCCGAGTCTCAGCGTGCTCAGCAACAGGATGCAGCATCCGTCGCACAGGTGGCCAATGGTCAGCCTGTCCATAGCGATGACACCGCCGTTGCACTGACAGGCGAAGCAGGTGAGCTCTATGCAGCCCTGCAAGTGCGGATCGGTGAAGAGATCCATGTTGGTGAATGGCTGCATGTCAGTCAGCCGATGATCGACCAGTTTGCGGCTGTGACGGGGGATCACCAGTGGATCCACACTGATCCCGAGCGTGCAGCTGCCGAGTCACCGTTCAAGACGACCATTGCCCATGGTTTCCTGACGCTGGCGCTGTTGCCCCAGTTGACCGGCTCAGTCGATGAAACCACCCCTGAGTTTCCGACGGCCCGGATGGTGGTGAACTTCGGGTTGGACAAGGTGCGTTTTCCCTATCCTATCAAGGTCGATAGCAACATTCGTGCTCGTACCAAACTGGCACGGGTGACCGCGATCAAGGGTGGCCTTGAGCTACTCAAAGAGATCAAGGTGGAGATCGAAGGGATCCGCCGTCCAGGTTGTGTGATTGAGTCGGTGACGCGTATCTATTTTTAATTGCCGTCATTGTCATTGACGATGAAATGGGCCCACTTCGGTGGGTCCATTTTTTTATCTGCTATTTTTTCCTGCAGTGTTCGGGTGAGGTGGTCAACGCCGCACGAACAGCATGGTATCAGTGCAGGAGAGGGGCTGGTGAGAGAGTCAGAAGCTGGCCCCTAGGCTGAGCAGATGTCGGTACTCGGTATCTTTGTAGGTTTGTTCGAAACCGAAAATATGCACTTCGCCATCTTCCCACTCAAGTTCACTGGACCAAGAAAGACGCAGGTGTTCGTTGAAGTAGTAGCGCAGGCCGACACTGCCGGTGATTTCCTGGTTGAGGGTGAGGTAGGGTGACGGCTGGGCCAGATACTTGAGATATTGTCCCTGACTGAATAGTTCCAGTTTTTCTTGCCATAGGGAGAAGGGTTGTCGGTAATCCCAGCTGATGCTGGCAAAGGGATAATCAATGATTCGTTGGCCTTTGAATAACACACCGATACCGCTCTCTTCCCGAAAGTAAGCTTTACGCAGCCCCCCTTGGGTGACCAACTCCATACGACGATGTTTTTCATTCCAGAAGCGATAACCCGGGCCTGATCCGTAGTCCATGTTGAGATAGTTATTATCCAGCATGTCATATTCGGCGTTGAGTGAGGTACGGGCAAACCACTGCTGGTTAAAGAAGTAGTCAAGGGCCGGGTTCAATTTGTAGTCGTGGCTATCCGTGACATTATCTTGAGTTTCATAGGTGTACTCGCCCGACAGGCTATAACGCCAATAGGGATTGGCCAGTTCAGTCTTGCCCTTGAGATTGGCGTTGTTGGTTCGTTTGTCTTTGTCTTTGAGTTTGATATTTAAATCAGCGTTGCCTGTCCACAACCACGCGTTGCGCTCGTCCTGTGGATCCTTGAATAACCGTATGCCCCCCTTGGCAGTGGCTTTGGGTTTATCCTGCTTGGCCAGCCGCCAGCGCTTGATCCCATCTCGGCTGACTGTGATGGTCTGGCTGTAAGGCAGGGCGATGCGCACCGACTTGGCGTTGATCTCTTCTATGGTGCCAGTCAGGCGATCGCCATTGTTCATCCACAGAATATCTGTTGCCCATAAGGCGCTGCTCATCGGCAAGAGCACAAGGGGCAGGTATCTCAGGGTATAAGGCAACTGGGCTATCTCTTAGCTGCTGATGGGGTAGGGTAGGCCATTCTTGTTACTCAATACGGCCGTCACGTCAGGTTGCACGACCTCAGGAGCAAGGATGAAGGCTTCTATCGCCGGTGATAACACCAACGGGGCACCCTTTTCAAGTTCTTCTTCGGTGCGGGACAGTGGGGAATGTACCTCTAGCCAACGGCGTCCATCGGGTTCGAGAGCGACTTTGACCGGTTGATCGATGACCCGGACGGGCGTCCCCAAGGGGACGATTTTAAACAGCGCTTCGATATCGTCCGGTCGCAGTCGGATGCAGCCAGCGCTGACTCTCAATCCGACACCAAAATCCTGATTAGTGCCGTGGATCAGGTAATCCTGTTTGCCATAACCGAGCCGCATGGCAAATTTACCAAGGGGGTTCTCCGGGCCGGGAGGAACCACCGCAGGCAAGGTGATCCCTTTTTGCTCCAGCCAGGATTTGCGTACCATGGGACCTGGTACCCAGCTGGGATTCGGATTCTTCTGAATGACAGTGGTGGTCATTTCGGGGGTCTCGCGTCCGATATCACCGATCCCGATCGGCAGTACGATCACTTCCTGCTGCCCTTTTGGAAAATAGTAGAGGCGCAGCTCAGGTAGATTGATAACGATACCTTCCCGTGGGGCATCGGGCAGTAGCATCTGGGTGGGCAGGGTCAAGCGAGTGCCAGGCTTGGGCAAATAGGGATCTACCCCCGGGTTGGCCTCCAGTAGCGCCAAAAAGCCAATCTGGGTATGTTTGCCCACCAGCTCCAGATGATCATCTTGCTGGATGATGTAATCCTCCAGCTCACCGATCAAACGGCTATTGGCCGGGGGAAGGGGGTAGTGTTTGGCGTATGCGGGGGCGGCGCAGAGTATGGTCATGGCCAAGATCAGGGAGAGAATAGACTTGACGGTTTTGGGCATGGTGAGTGGTGGTATTGACATCTGTAATAGGGTATCCATGAGTGCGATCGGGGCGGCCTTTGGTCAATGGGTCCGCCGGGATGGGCAGGGATTGTTGCTGAATCAGCGCGGGATTACCAGCGTGAGGCCGCCAAAATATGGGTGAGCAGGGCCCATCTGCAACAGGCAATATCGACATATTGACCCTTTTACCATTAAAGATGTGAAATTTGACACAGATGGCTGACGGGCGGTGCGCCGGTTGAACCGTCGAATCCGGGGGGGGGCGCGTGATCTGCCGGGTGGTATCGCGGCTCGGCTATGGCGTACAAATAGAGAGACGCTGGACTTAAAGAGCGACAATCTCTTTATTGCGTCAATTTCTGCGGTTGGAACGGTGTTGGGTGTTGAATGGGGCTTTTTTTGGTTTGTTGCAAGCAAAAAAGTGAAAGCGTTTTCAGAAATCCTTTTCAACTGTGATCCGCTTCAAAGCTTTTCAGGGCGCCAGCCACTAGCATAGCGGTACGAATTTGGGGCTAGCGCTCCCGATTTTCCCGCTGTGGGGAGTAACCGGATTTACCGGCTATTTCCTTCGTTACTTTCGACGGTCATCATAGATGGCCGTTTTTTTTTCGTTATTTTACCGTTAAGGGTCGAGCCGCTGGCGCTTTACCGTTAAAATTCCGCTTTTGCACTTGCCCGTGAGCCTTGATGTCTGCGTCCACCCTCTCTTCGGATAGTTATGCCCTGCTCAGCACTCTGCAATTGCAGCGTGTTGCCAGTACCCGTTTGCTGCAAGATCAATTGGCAATGGGCCATGCGTTGATCGATAAACTGACCCCGCTGCAAGAGGCAGGATTGGTTCGCTTGCGCGGGGAGCAGCAGTGGAGCTTGACCGCCGAGGGTACCCTGGCCCTGATCCTGGGGGTGCGCGCCGGTTGGTGCCCAGCACCGGACTGGAGCCGGGTGCCGTCGTTGACCGGGCAGGACATCACTCATGCGGTAGTCCGCGAGCTTTGCCGTGGTAAGGCGGGGGAGATCCCGACCTATTTCTCGGCCAACGATCTGCTAACCCTGCTCGATACCCCTGACGCGTATCAATTACTGGCGGGCTCCAGCCCTGACTGGCAGCAACTGCTGCTAAATCACTTTTCGCTACAACTGCTGCTCGATGCTCCCTATGAGGCGCGTTGGCCCTTGACTGAGGCGCTGGTGCATTGTGCCCCTGAGGTTCAGACCCAAGCCAATACCTTGGAGGCTGAGTGGCGCTGGCTTTGTGGTGATGGTGAGGCTGCCAACAGGGGGGGCACGGGGGAGCCCAATCACGGCGTTTCGACCTGCTGGCCTGCTCTGCAAGCACTGGTGCAGCCAGGTCTGTCTGGTCCACTGGGTGAGAGTTTGCTCACGGCGCTGGGTGAGTGGCAGGCCGCAGGGCATACGGGGCAGTGGCCCCACACCTTCAGTGGCCTGCTTTGGCTTGGCTGGTTACAACAAGCAGATCCGGTTATTGCCAGCGAGCAGCGCAAGCAGTGGCAACGCAGTCTGGCGGGGCATTTTCCGTTACTTGCTGACCTGCTTAGCCAGTGGGCGGGGGATCGCCACGGTCAGGCGGTGGGTCTATTCGATACCCTGCAGCTGCCAGTGGAAGAGCTCCACTGGGGCTATCTCTGGCTCGATCTCTGCGCGCTGGCCCGTCATGGTGCCCACAGTCCGCAGGTGGCGATGTTGCATAAGTGGGATCTCACCCATCTGCTCGATGCCGAGCCCCACCATCGCTTAATGGCGTTTTGTCAGGATCTGCTGCGGATTTTACTGGGAGAGGAGGCCAAGGGGGCACCTTTGAGTCGGTTGCGCGGCAGTGATGATGGGCTGGATGCCTCAAAAGAGGAGTCTAGCGATGAGGCTGATGACGATAACACGGCCGCCTCGGCCAGCTGGCTCAACTGGTTGCAAGGGCTGGGCCGCTCTAGCGGGGTGCGTAAACCTCAGGAGCGGCTGGTGTGGCTGCTGCATGCCGATGGCCCCGAGCTGGAGTGCAAGATCCAAAAAATGAGTGCCAAAGGGGAGTGGACTGCTGGCCGCCGGGTTGATCCGGCGCTGCTCTCCAGTCAGTATGCCGCCATGCTGGATGAGCATGATTGGGCGTTGGTACGGACCTTGCCACGGGTGATGGGGCATTTGCCACGGGAGGTCTGG
>JBOFSK010000258.1:0-1391 GCA_051651505.1 Aeromonas sp. | reverse complement strand
CCTCGATCCGCATGGGCAGTTCGGTTGAAAACTCGTGTTTAACCTCGGGCTCCCAATTTATTCTATTTAATTTCAATCCGTTGTCCGTGGCTATAAAACTGATGTCATCTAATAGGCCCGCTACTTCATGGGTATTGGGTAGCTGCTTGAGCTGGGTATCAACCATCAGCTCCAGTGCCACCATTTGCTCCTGGTAGGCCCCCAGATTGGCTGCCAGCATGGCCTTGCTTTCGAACTGCCCTTTGAGCTCCGTTTCCTGACTGGTTTCCTGGCTTAACCGGGTCAGTGAGCTGGCAATCACGTAGTAATAGATAGCGGCGCCCGTGAGCGCACAGCAAAGCAGGATAAAAAACCCTTTTGCCCATTTCGGCCAGCTGCCGATATCATTGAGATCCAGCTCATTGATTTGCTGAAGATTCATTTGCTCTCCTTAGCCACATCCGCGGAAACCACAGCATTATTGGCAATCAGGAACATCATGGAAAACTCGCTCAAAGAGACAGGCGCGACATCAGCAGAAAAAATAGTGCTAATCTTCGACTGCCCCAACCAACCGGAACCATCGATCCGTCGCATCATGCTGGCTACCCGACCATATGCTTCCGTCTTGCCGTTGATATCGATGGCATTGCTCTGCATCGCCAAGGTATTTAGATATACACCATTTGGAACCAATTCTGGCAATTGATTAAATAGCCGCACCGGCACATTACGACGCAACTGCAACTGCTCAATCAATTCCATCCGGTCAATAAGATCCTTGCGGCGCTCTCTTAGCAGGCGAATTTCACCCAATTGGGCATCGATAATCGTCATCTCTTGCACTAATCGCTGATTGCGTTGTTGCTGGTGACTTATCTGGCCTTCCACCAACCAATCGGCAACGAACCCCAATCCTGCGGTGATCAGCACCAATACCGCCAGCAAGAGACCAAACTGCTGCTGTTGCCGCTGCGCCCGGGCCTCACGCCAGGGCAATAGGTTTATATTTGACATGGTGTAAAACTCCTCAGCGCTAACCCGAATGCCATCATGTATTTCGCGCCATGTGTCGACTCCCCTTGCGACTGGGGTTTACCAAACAGCGCAAATATGTCCGGGTGCAGCACCTCGCAATTGACCTCTTCTTTGACCTGTACGACCAAGCCGGGCAGCAAGCTGCCCCCCCCAGTCAGCACCAGGGTCGAGATCTCGCGATAACCGGATGAACTGCAAAAAAGTTGAATATTGCGGCGAACTTGCTGCAGCAATGCGTTGATGTGTGGCATCAGCACATCCATCTCATGATCAACGGGCAAGGTTCCCTGAGTTTTGGCCTGCTCTGCCGCATCCAGCGTCATGCCGTAAAAGGAAGAGAGTGCCTGGCTATATTGATCGCCACCAAAGTTCTG
>JBOFSK010000257.1:0-1356 GCA_051651505.1 Aeromonas sp. | reverse complement strand
AGTCTTGAGACCTTGCGCAACATGGTGGCCGCCGGTAGCGGCATGACGCTGGTGCCAAAGCTGGCAGTACCTGCCAATCATGATGAGGGCGGCGTCAGTTATCGGCCGGTGGTTGATCCCGTGCCGGGGCGGACCATCTCGCTGCTCTATCGCCACTACTCGGTGCGTCGCCCCTGTTTCAATGAACTGGCAGCCGCTATTACCGGTTTGGTCGACGGGAGTTGACCACCTAAAAAACCGGCAGCCATGGCTGCCGGTGTAATCTCTACGGTCAGGATCGGATTAGAAGATATCGTCGGTAGAAACCGGCCCGTCAGTGGCAGGGGTGTCACCGCCATAGACCTGATCACCATCCGAACTGGGCGCCGCGTAGCGGGTCGGTTCAGTGCCTTCCTTAAAATATTCAGCACTGCCACCATTGTTGGCCCGCAGGCCGGTTTCACTGTCAATCTTGACTGTCATGATCCCCTCTGGCACCGGCATTTTATGCTCAGGCAGCGCCTTGAGGGCGACTTTCATGAAGTCGATCCAGATCGGCTGCGCAGCGCCCCCGCCAAATTCCCCACGGCCCAGGCCACGTTGATGGTTGTCAAAGCCGATCCAGGAGGTGGCGACAATCTCAGGGGTATAACCCGAGAACCAGGCATCCCGCGATTCGTTGGTGGTACCGGTTTTACCGGAAATATCGTGGCGCTTGAGGTCACGCGCTGCCCGCCAGCCAGTCCCACGCCAGCCGTTGCCGCCCCAGATGGCAGTGCTCAGGGTGTCGGTTATCAAAAATGCGCTTTGGGCACTGATAGTATGGGGAGCCATGGTTGCCGGGAGCGGCGTCAGTGCGCCATCTTGTGGTGCCGCGTTATCAGCCGTTGCTGGTTGTGACAGGGCATCCGCTTCGGACATCACCGGCTGTGCGCAGGTGGTACACGCAATGGCAGGATTAGCCCGAAAGAGGATGTTTTGCTGGCTGTCGGTCACTTTATCAATAAAGTAGGGGGCCACCAGGAAACCACCATTGGCCAGCACCGAGTAACCACGTACCACTTCGAGGGGGGTGAACTCGGCAGCCCCCAGTGCCAGCGACTCATGGGGCGAGATGAAGTTACGCGGAAAACCAAAGCGGGTCAGGCCATCGATATAGGTATCAAGGCCAATGGCGCGCATCAGGCGCACCGACATCACGTTCTTGGATTTGGCCAACCCCAGCCGCAACGGGGTTGGACCTTCATAGATTGCCGGGGAGTTTTTAGGCTGCCACATCGGGCCTTTTGCGGGGTCCCACTGATTGATGGGCGCATCGTTGATCAGGGACGCCAGGGTATAGCCATGTTCCAGTGCCGTCGCATAGAGGAACGGCTT
>JBOFSK010000256.1:0-4171 GCA_051651505.1 Aeromonas sp. | reverse complement strand
ATCCGCTACCTGGAGCAGCGCGGGCAACAGGTCGGCCAGAAAACCCTCGACATGGAGCGCCAAGCGATGCAGGCGATGATGCGCCATGTCACCCATGCCCTCGCCACTGACGGACGGCTCCCCGTCATCAAATCCGAGCACCGCCAGGCCTTGCAGGCCAGAGCTTATAGCGCCGCCCAGGTGGCGCTGATCGCCGCCGCCCAGACCCCCCGCCACGGACTGGCCACCGAGATCGCCCATGCCGCCGGTCTGCGCGCCCACGAGCTGCTGACCCTGCGCCGAGGCGACGAGCGGGCCGCCGATCCGCGCCCGGCATTAACCTCCAAGTTTACCGGCCGAGATGGAGTGATCTACACCGTCCAGGGCAAAGGGGGCCTGGTGCGCGAGGTCCTGATCCCCCATGCCCTGGCCGCACGACTGGAAGCCCTGCGCCGCGATGTGCCACAGCGGGTCACCGACCGTGGAGTGCACTACCAGTCCCACTACGACATCGGCGGCGGCCAGCGGTGGAGCAACAGCGCCTCCGCCGCCAGTGAGCGGGTGCTGGGCTGGTCGACCGGAGCTCACGGCCTGCGCCACAGCTATGCCCAGCAGCGCATGTACGAACTGCAGGCCCGCTTACCACGCGAGCTCGCGCTAGAGACCGTGTCCCAAGAGATGGGCCATTTTCGGCCCGACATCACCGAGGTATACCTACGATGAGGATATGGATATTCGGGATCGTCATGCTGCTTCTGGCCTGTGGCTGGATCTGGCTAGACAGGCTCATGGCGACCATCGGGTGGGCCACCCGCAACCACGCCGGTTCATGGGATCTCACCCACTCAGGCTGGTCGGTGTTATGGGCTGCATGGCCGCTCGCGTTGTTTGGCGCCCTGTTCGGGGGAAGCCTGGCATGGTTCGCGTTGGCCTACGCCTGGCGCTATGTCACCGATGTCGATCATCGGCACGACATGGCCACACTGACCGAGGCCTGTGAGCAGCGTGAACAACAGGCCGAAAAAGAGGTGCAGCAAGCAAAGAAGCGCGAAGCACACGCGTTATCAATCGCCAAAACACAAGCAGAGCAGGCATTGGCACATCTGGGAGAAGAGGCCTTACGGCAAACCAAGTTGGCTCAGCACCAACACCGACAAGCTCAAGCAGAACAAGCCCGATACCAACAACTGAATAACGAACTGGCCAGCCAGATTGCGCTCAATCAAGAGATCTACCAACAGTCCCAACAGAAACTCGCCACGGCGGGGGCGGTGCTACAGCGAGCCAATAAAAAATTGCGCCAGCGCACCCCACATCAGAACTAAAAAACGAGCAGTCAAAACTAAATATTGATATTAGGGATGCGCGGGAAACCTTCATACAATATTTAGCGAGGAGCCCTTGCCAGACCACCCGCCAGTCCCCACAATCAAGTTCTATTTTTGAACAATCGAAACTAGGATTTGATATGGAAGAGCTACAAGCCAAGTGGACATTCGACCAAGGAGGCTTTGCCAAAGCGGTGATTGCCCCGACCCCGATGGGGGCCGGTTACCACCTGCATCTGGTGAAGTTCGGTAAACAGAGCGAGTCCATTGTCCTGGAACGACAACGTGGGGGCTGGCGAGTGTTCAAAAGCATCGATGCCGCAGCCAACACCGCAAACAGCGTAGGTTTTCGACGCATCGAGATCGATCTGAGTAGCCGGTAAAGAAACCGTTCAAAGACCCCCGCAAAGGGGAGGATCAACTGATAGCTTTGTTTTCGCGATCGCTATTTTGAAATGTTGGCGTACTTGCTGACGGTACTGGCCGAGATTTTAAGAGCCTTCGCTATCGAGCTATGTGGATGCCCGGAGTCCGTCATCTTCGGGAACGCCTTCCACCGCCCTTAGTGACCCCCTCGCCAAGGTACGCTCTCTGGAGAACACCAACCGCTCAAAGAAAACCCCTTTGCGGGCGAAAAGACCCCCGCAAAGGGGGGGATCAACTGATAGCTTTGTTTCGCGATCGCTATTTTGAAATTTTGGCGTACTTGCTGACGGTACTGGCCGAGATTTTAAGATCCTGCGCTATCGAGCTATGTGGATGCCCTTCGTCCTTCATCTTCTGAATCGCCTCCCACAGCTCCCAGTTCGTTGATTTGGGCCTTCCACCGCCCTTGGACACCTTGCCGCCGATAAGACCGCCCTTCCGTCCCTGCTCGGCCTTAATGGCCCGCAGTTCTGGCGTCAGGATGCAGCCCACTCCGGTATAGCGGTAGTAGACGAACTCGGCCACGCTCTTGGCCACATAACCCACCTCACGGGCAGGCAATGCCCCTCTGTCACTGACGATCTGCTCTGACATTGCCAACGCTCGGGTAACTACTTGTCTATACCAAGACCCATAGGACACGCTACGAGCGATTTCTACTTGTGGGTAGGCCCATCGCCTTACCTCATCAAACAAAGCGTTATTACGGCCCTCTGATGCGCCTATGGAGTGGTCCAGAGCCTTAGCTCGCCGTGCTGACAGATTTACCGGTTCAGCTAACTCGGAAAGTGTGTGTGTCCGCCAGTGTCGCCAGTCGGTATCGTTGATGAAGGCGCAGGGGTTGCGGTGGATATGACGCGCAAAGCAGAGATCGGCCCCGTAATGCTCGTCATAGGCGGCCTCGATGGCCGTCAGATAGCGGTACGGCTGGCGCTCGCGTACCTCTGGCTGACAGTAGACCGGATCCTTTAGCAGCCAAAAGGCTTGGTGCCGATGGGGATTGGTCTGGTTGTAGACCACCACGTTCGGCTCGATATCGTACAGGGTGTGTGCCTGCACGGTGGGCGAGTTGTCATGATCGATCATCAGCCAATGACGGTCGTTGAGATGCGCCCTGATGCGTTCGATCTGCATGGCGCTATCGCGGGGTAGCCAGCAGGTAGGGCCACCCTTAACGGGCTGACACTCGACAAATTCGGGCAGGAGTCGCTTGAAATTACCTAGCAAGACCAACCGCCTTATTGGCGGTGTAGGGTTGTTTGATGTGATCCATGTGGTATTCTTTTCCTGTGGTATTTATCCATACAGCCCCGAATCCTCTGTTGTCTCCCGCCAAGTTGACTGAACAGAGATCCGGGGTTTGTTTTTTCTGGACAGTACGTTACCGCAGTCAGGCCGATGCGGGAACCTGTTTTCGCGGTCGCCCACCTTTCGCTCCATTAGCCCGCACCGCTGCTGTTTTCGCGGCCGATTTTGCCTTGCCACCTTTTGCCCCCATACGCGATGCCACCCAACTGGCAGAACCGAGCAACCCTTCCAGCATCGCTGGCAGATAAAGATCGGCATCCAGCTTCGGAAAATGCAGTCCCAATCCTGATGGTGAGATCTCAATCTTCTGTAAGTCACTCGGCTTCGCTGTCTCCAACCCCTGAGCCAAATGAGGGGCAAATGCCAGTTCCAAGCCGGAAGACAAGACAATAACGACCCGCCCAATTCGCTTGTCATAACGCGCACCGGTAGCGACTGGGGTACTTTTGCGAGCCTCAGCACCACGTTGGTTGGCCTGTGCGATCATTTCATCGGTTAGTTCCATGGATCACCTCCCATTGGCTTATCAGGTAAGCTTGATTGCCTTGCAACTCAGCCCAAATGCGCTTCAGCGCTTTACTATCAAATCCGTAGTTTTCCCGCAGCTCAGGCCCGCCTTGATCTCCTGAAAGATTAAACACCACCTCACAGCCGCCCCCAATCACGTGCACATGCGCCGGGCGATGGTCGTTGGGATAAATCACCACTCGCCAGCCCCCAATGATCAACACCGTTGGCATTAAAAACCTAATTGTTTTGGTTTTAGTTAATGAAACTATACATCCATTGAAGATATGTTCAAGCGCTCCGCTGTTGTCGTGGTGCGACCACGAACCCCGCGGCATCCACCTCAAAGCGGCTGACCCCGATCTCTTGCAGATAGAGCACCAGGGTATCGAGCTTGCGAAAGACCCGTAGCTGCTTGCTGCGCTGGGCGGCGAGGGCGCGTTCGGCCAGACCGTAGCGCACCAGCAGGGTCCAACCGCCTGGCTGGCCGACGGCGACCACGACACGGACGGCCCCGGCGGCAACCAACTGGACGAGGGTGGGATGGGTAATGGTTTCCATGGGGATATTCCGAGGCAAGGGACAGTGCGGTGCAGGATGAGAGATAACGCCTTGCAACACAA
>JBOFSK010000255.1:0-1046 GCA_051651505.1 Aeromonas sp. | reverse complement strand
GACTGGGAGCCGTTTTTGGGGAGGTAGTGGGGGCTCTATTGCGCCATATCGGTGAGCCAACCCTTGTCGCCTGCTTGCCTGCAGGGTATCGATCCCGCCCCGACTTTTCTCTAGCATAAGAAGGGTGCGGGGATCAGGCTCCGTCATTAACACTGTTGACGGAGAAAAGATGATGAAGATGCGTACCCTATTGATCTTGGGATCCCTGCTGTTGGGTGGCTGTAGTATTAATCCCTATAGCAGTCCCTTTCCCCCGGTGACCCAGCCAAGTAAGCCCACTCAGCCGCCCAAGCCGGTCATGCCACCACCGGCGCTCGAATCCGAGGTGTCGTTAGCCAAGCCAATGGTCCCGATTGGCTTGGCTCAGGCGCTGGCTGACCGATTTGTGCAGGCTCCCGAGGTGCAAGCGCTGGCACAAAGCGGCAATGCCGTATTGCTGCTCACTCCGCCCAGAGACAGCACGGATGACGGTATTGATACCGCGTTATTGGCCGCCACCATGGGTAAGCAGATCGCCGCCAAGAGCGGTATTCGTTTGGTCGAGCCCGGTCAGGTTGCTGCCATTACGGGTCAGCTTGAGTATCAGCAGGGCGGGATAAACCCGGCGGCATTAGTGCGGTTAGGCCGCCAGAGTGGGGCTGGCTATCTGCTTTATGGTGATCTTGCCACCCAAGGCCGCGGTTATCGGTTGATGATGACCCTGATGGATTTGCGTAGCGGCGAGCTGTTATGGGATGGGAGCCGCTCCACCACTGACAAATAGTGCAAAAAGAGGGTCGGCCGCTTGGCTAACCCTCTTCCCCCTCCCGGGTTCGCTTCAAGGCTTTGCTCCCTGCTTTTACTTGCCCTCCTTGGCAATGCACTCGCATGCCAGGCCGGCTATCAGGCCATTTTTCAAAGAGGATATTGCCCTGTGGGGCAAGCAGAACGCCCGGTCGCGCGATTGGGGGCGGGGGCATCACATCGCCGGGAAATAGCGGGCTGTGATATCGATGGGCTGATTGGGGCAATCGGGCAGATAGAATTGCCAACCCGCATCGGAGAAG
>JBOFSK010000254.1:0-1216 GCA_051651505.1 Aeromonas sp. | reverse complement strand
GACACTGGAGCGGGCTCAGGGGCTGGAGCCGACACTGGAGCGGGCTCAGGGGCTGGAGCCGACACACAAGCAGATACTGCAGTCTTGGCCACTCTCCTCCTCCGTCTATGCTTTAATGTCGGAGTCAGAAGAGGTTCTTGAACTTGACTCGAGAGAGGGAGGGTGGCAGGATCTCTGCAGGCTGATTCTGGTGGTGTGAATATCTGCCAATCCTTGCGGTGGTGTAGATAACTAGTGAAATTCCAGAAATCCAAAATCCTCAGCTGCTCCATCTCCCACCGAGGCAAGGGATCATCTAGGCAAAAGTTGAAAGCATCCTTAAGGGCCGCATCATGATACTCAAGGCCCTTGGCCATTGTCCAAAAGAACTGGGCAAATGAACGCACATCCTGGCCCTTCTGGCGAAGTGATGCCACCGCCTGCTGAAGTGCCAGTCTCTCTTTGGCAGTGCCGGGAGGAACTACACGGATGCTCATTGCTGGGTCCTTTACTGGCTGGTTCGTTCTGTCAGGGCTCTGCAAGAAATGGGACCCAAATGCAAATGAGCAGACAAGGGTTTTTTATTAACAAGACAGTAGACTTGAAACAGCAAGGGGAGTGAGGTGGGGAGCAGTCCAAACAGTGGGGCAAGGCAGACAACAGGCAGGAGGGATGACCAATGAAGCAGTCCAAGTTGCCACAGACTTGAGCACAGAAGAAGCAGCACCAGAGGAAAGGCTAGGAAAGAACACAGGGAATCCGTAGCTTGATGTAGATCTCAGATATAGCTCCAGTCTTGCTGCCAGGAGTGGCTCACAGAACCAAAGGCTAGATACTAGAGAGTTAGAAAGCTGCAGCCAGGCAATGGGAGGTCAGAGGCCAGGGAACTCCAGGTACCGGGAAGGACAAGACCAAATACACCAACAAACAGGACGAGACTCAAGACAACACAACAGACCAAATGTAACAACAAAGAGAACAAAAACAGATAAGAACAATGGCTAAATAAATTAATTTAAAGATAAAGAATAACCAAAACTAGCCAAAGGAAAATAAATAAATTAATAAATAAATAAATAAATTATGATCCTGTAAGGAATTCGAATAGCAAATGGGAAAATAAAATAAAAGTACTAACTAGAAGATAGAAACAAAACTAGAGTCAAAAATTAACAATCAATAACTAGAGCGGGACAGAACTAGAGAAAACAAAATATTAACAAGGATACAATGTAAC
>JBOFSK010000253.1:0-1888 GCA_051651505.1 Aeromonas sp. | reverse complement strand
AAGAGAAGTTCTCCACCATTGGTGGCCTGCCCTACCTCTACGAGACCAACCTGCGCAAGTTTGCCGAGCGCAACCAACATCATATCGAGGAAGGTCGCCTCAACCTGATGCTCTGGTGCTGTGAACGCCACTCCTACCACCTCAAGGGGATCTTCGTGGACGATGAGTGGGCCCTGCTCACCGGCAACAACCTCAATCCCCGCGCCTGGGCGCTGGATCTGGAGAATGGCCTGCTAGTGCACGATCGCCGTCAGCTGCTGCGCGCCCAGTTCACCGCAGAGCGGAAGAACATTCTGGCCAACACCACGCGGATCAGTCACTTCGATCAAGTGGAGCAGATCCAGGACTACCCCGAGCAGGTGCGCAAACTGTTGGGACGGATCCACAGGGTCAAGGCACATTTGCTACTCAAACGCATCATCTGACCTTGGCCGCAAGGTCCCGCTGTTGGCCTGTTAGCCTACCCCCAAGGCCTGCCGTTTTCGGCAGGCCTTGTTATATCCCCCTACCTCACCCCCTCGCCTGCCCCCCCTTTGGCCGCAACTCGGCTTGCATGAAGCTAGCAAGACCCCCTATCATCTGGACATATTTACAGTGTTTTTGGGCATCTAATTGATGAAATTGGATAAAATCCCCCTCGACAGCCTCAAGGGTGTCGGTAGCAAGATGCAGGAAAAACTCGAGCGGCTGGGGCTGGCCACGGTCCAGGATCTGCTGTTCCACCTCCCCCTGCGCTACGAGGACCGCACCCAGGTGTGGCCCATTGGCGATCTGCCACCCGGGCTGCATGGCGCCGTCGAGGGTGAAATCCAGGACACCCAGCTGGTGATGGGGCGCCGCAGCATGCTGGTCTGTCGCATCAGCGACGGCACCGGCACCCTTACCTTGCGCTTTTTTAACTTCACTGCCGCCCAGACAAACAGCCTGAGCCAGGGGCGGCTGATCCGCTGCTTTGGCGAGGTGCGCCCGGGCAAATACGGGCTGGAGATGGCCCACCCCGAGTACAAGCTGCTCGGCGAGGAGCAAGCGGGCCAGACCGAAGAGGCGCTCACCCCCGTCTACCCGACCACCGAAGGGCTGCGCCAGCTCACCTTGCGTAACCTCACCGATCAGGCGCTGGCCCAGCTCGAGCTCTACGGGGTCGAGGAGCTGCTGCCCGCCGGGCTCTATCCTCACCAAATTGCATTGGCTGCTGCCCTGCGTCTGCTGCACCGCCCGCCCCCCTCGGTGGCGCTGCCGCTACTCGAAAGTGGCCAGCATCCGGCCCAGCAGCGGCTGGTACTGGAAGAGCTGCTGGCTCATAACCTCTCGGTATTGAAGGTTCGCGCTCAGGCGCAAACCCAGCTAGCACGCATCCTCAAACCGGCCCCCGAGCTGACCCTGCAACTGCTCGGCGCCCTGCCATTCAAGCCGACCGGTGCCCAGAGCCGAGTGGTGGCGGAGATAGCTAAGGATCTGCAACAGAGCCACCCTATGATGCGACTGGTGCAGGGGGATGTCGGCTCCGGCAAGACCCTGGTCGCGGCGCTCGCGGCCCTGCAAGCCATCGGTAACGGCTGTCAGGTGGGGCTGATGGCGCCAACCGAGCTGTTGGCCGAACAGCACGCCATCAACTTCGCCAAGTGGCTGGAGCCGCTCGGCATCGGGGTCGGCTGGCTGGCGGGCAAACAGAAAGGCAAGGCGCGGGAGGAGGCGCTGGCCGCCATCGCCGACGGTAGCGTCAAGATGGTGGTGGGCACCCACGCCATTTTTCAGGAGCAGGTGGTGTTCCAGCGCCTCGCCCTGGTCATCATCGATGAACAGCACAGATTCGGGGTGCATCAGCGCCTCGCCCTGCGCGAAAAAGGGGAGCGGGAAGGAGTCCATCCCCATCAGCTGATCATGACCG
>JBOFSK010000252.1:0-3013 GCA_051651505.1 Aeromonas sp. | reverse complement strand
CCCCTTTGGTGACGCGGGGCCGCTGGCCATCTCCTTTGCCGCCATGGAGGACTACTACCAGCACCACGGCCGCAACTGGGAGCGTTACGCCATGGTCAAGGCGCGGGTGCTGGGGCCCCAGAGCGAGCAGGCACTCGAGCTGGCCGAGCTGCTGCGCCCCTTCGTGTTTCGCCGTTATATCGACTTTGGCGTTATCGACGGCCTGCGCCAAATGAAAGCGATGATCGCGGCCGAGGTGCGCCGCAAGGGGCTGGAGGGCAACATCAAGCTGGGAGCCGGCGGCATTCGCGAGGTGGAGTTTATCGCCCAGGCACTGCAGCTTATTCGCGGCGGTCGCGAACCGGCGCTGCGAGTGCGCCACCTGCCCGAAGCGCTAGCCGCCATCGCCCAGTGCGGCGCCCTTGCAGCAACCCATTGTGACCGCTTGCTGGTGGCGTACCGCTTCCTGCGCCGGGTCGAGAACATCCTGCAAGAGATCGGCGATCAGCAAACCCAGACCCTGCCCACCGAGGAGCGGGATCGTCAGCGGCTGGTCGCCGCCCTCGGCTTTGCTGACTGGGGCGCCTTTATGGCCCATCTCGATGAGGAGATGACCGCCGTCCATCAGGAGTTCGCCGCCGTGGTGGGGGAAGAGAAAGAGGCCCCTGCCCATCTGGAGCAGCTCTGGCTCGATCTGTGGCGCACCGAGCTCGACGCTGCCGAGCTGGAGCAACTGCTGACCGCACAAGGGGTGGCCGAACCTGCGCCGCTTTGCGCCGCCCTGCTGCGTTTCAAGGAGGATTACAAGCGCCGTCAGGTCGGCCCGCAAGGGCGGATCGCGCTGGACTGGCTGATGCCGGAGCTGCTGCGGCTGGTGGTGGCAAGCCGTGAGCCCGCCCGTCTGTTCGAGCGGGTGTGCGCACTGCTGACCCGCATCTTCACCCGCAGCGCCTACCTGCAACTGCTGGCGGAGAACCCGGGCGCCCTGCGCCAGCTGGTGCGGCTGTGTGATGAGAGCGGCCTGGTGAGCGAGCAGCTGGCCCGCTACCCCATCCTGCTGGATGAGCTGCTCGATCCCCAGCACCTCTACCACCCCACACCGCTCGATCAATACAAGCCCCAGCTGCGTCAGTTCCTGCTGCGCATCCCCGAGGAGGACGTGGAGCAGCAGATGGAGGCGCTGCGCCAGTTCAAACAGGTGCAACTGCTGCGGATCGTGGCAGCCGACATCGCCGGCGCCCTGCCGCTGATGAAGGTGAGCGACCACCTCACCTGGCTGGCGGAGGCGATCTGTGAGGAGGTGGTCAATCAGGCGTGGGCCCAGATGAGCGAGCGCTACGGGGTGCCGCCCGAGGTGGCGTTAAGCGGCCAGCGCGGCTTTGCGGTGGTGGCCTATGGCAAGCTGGGCGGCATTGAGCTGGGTTACGGCTCGGATCTCGATCTGGTGTTCCTGCACGGCGGCGATCCCAACAGTTATACCGATGGCCGCAAGCCCATCGACAGCCGCCAGTTCTACCTGCGCCTCGCCCAGCGGATCCTGCACCTGTTCAGCACCCGCACTCCGTCAGGGATCCTCTACGAGATCGATATGCGGCTACGCCCCTCCGGCGACGCAGGGCTGCTGGTTTCGTCGCTTTCGGCCTATGAGCAGTATCAGCAAAAAGAAGCCTGGACCTGGGAGCATCAGGCACTGGTGCGGGCCCGCCCCATCTATGGCGATGATGGGATCAAAGCCGAGTTTGCCCGTATCCGCCGCGATGTGCTGGCCAAAGTGCGGGAGCTGCCAACCCTGGCCCGCGAGGTGCGCGAGATGCGCCACAAGATGCGGGATCACCTGCTCAAAGGGGTCGCCGGCGAGTTCGACCTCAAGCAGTCCCCCGGCGGCATGGTGGATATCGAATTTATCGCCCAGTATCTGGTACTGGCCAACGCCTGCGGCGAGCCAGATGCCCTCACTCGCTGGTCCGATAACGTGCGGATCTTCGACGAGTGCGTGATGGCGGGGGTACTGACGCTGGAGCAGGCGGAGGGGCTCAAGCAGGCCTACCTGGAGATCCGCAACCTCGGCCATCGCCTCAACCTCTCGGAGATCTCCCGCAAGGTGGGCGACGATCAGCTACAGAGCGAACGCCGCCATGTGCTGACGGTCTGGCAACAGCTACTCGGGGCGTAATAAGGTGACACGGACCAGAGCCTGCAGATGCAGGTTCTGGTCATCATCCCCAGACAACCTAATTAAACAGCCCCTTGAACAGCTGCTCTGCCACCCCCTTGACTGCATCACTGTCGGCCTTGTCACCGAGCAGCTTCTTAAGACCCCGCTCGGCCTCCTTACGCGCCTTATCCTCCAGCTGCTTGTTGTTGCCAAGCAGCGCCTTCACATCGAGCTGATAGCGGGGCACCTGCCAGTGGCCGCCGATCCGCACCGGAATGGTGATCTCTTGCAGTTCATCCAGATCCTTGCCCCCCTGCCCCTTGCTGCTCTCGACGATGGAGGTGAGGAACAAAAAGTCGAGACTCTGTGGCACCAGTGCCGTCTCTCCTTCACCCTTGACCCGCAAAGCCGGTGCAAAGAGCTGGATATCGTTGCTACGGGCAATGCCATCGGCAATCTGGAAGCTGGCGGCCAGGGCGCTGAAGTCGGTCTTGCGCGCCTCTGTCACCTGATCTGCCCCCTTGCCGGTGAGGGTAGCCCGCGCCTCGCGGATCATCTCTGCCAGGTTAATGCCGTGCAGGGCACCGTCACTCAGTTTCAATGTGACTTTGCCCTGTATCCGGTTACGTAGCGCCAGCGCAGAGAGGCCGCGGCCCTGCAGTTGCACATCGAGATCGCCCTTGCCCTCCAGCAGATCGCTGTGAGCCAGGGTCTGCAGCAAGGGACGCAGGTTCACCCCGGTCACCTGCTGGTGCACCTGGTAGCTGGCGGGCTGCTGGCGTGCATCGAGCACCCCGTTCGCGTTTACCTGACCGCCCGCGATGGTGGCGCTGAACTGCTTGAGGGTAAGCAGCCCATCGGCCAGCGCAACTTGTAGGT
>JBOFSK010000251.1:0-5580 GCA_051651505.1 Aeromonas sp. | reverse complement strand
TACATGATCGGCTCCTATGTCGCTTTTATGGTGATGGCGGGGCTCATGATGATGGGCATCGACAGCACCTTTCTACTGCTGGGGGGCGCCTTCCTGGTCAGTATCGTCATCACCGGCACCTATGGCTGGAGCATCGAGCGGGTCGCCTATCGGCCGCTGCGCGGCGGTAACCGGCTGATCCCCCTCATCTCCGCCATCGGCATGTCGATCTTCTTGCAGAACATGATGCGGATGGCCCAAGGCTCGCGAGATATCGCCATGCCCAGCCTGATCTCCGGTGGCTGGACCCTGGGGGGCGAGGATGGTTTTCAGGCCAGCCTCTCCTATATGCAGCTGATCATCTTCGTGGTGACCTTTATCACCATGTTGGCGCTGACCCAGTTCATCAACCGCTCCCGCATGGGCCGTGCCTGCCGCGCCTGTTCGGAAGATATCAAGATGGCCAACCTGCTGGGGATCGACACCCACGTGGTCATCTCCATCACCTTCGTGCTGGGGGCCGCGCTGGCGGCCATCGCCGGGGTGCTGCTCGGCATGTATTACGGCGTCATCAACCCCTACCTCGGCTTTATGGCCGGTCTGAAAGCCTTCACGGCGGCGGTATTGGGTGGCATCGGCAGCATTCCGGGCGCCGTGCTCGGCGGCCTGCTGCTAGGGGTGGTTGAAGCGCTCACCGCCGGTTATCTCAGCACCGAATACAAGGATGTGATGGCGTTTGCCCTGCTTATCTTTGTGCTGCTGTTTATGCCCACCGGCATTCTGGGCCGCCCGGAGGTCGAAAAAGTATGATGCAACATCGATTCACTCATGGGGATGCCACCCCTCTGATCCTGCTCTCTCTGCCCAGCAGCTGCACCCGGGGTCGCCCGCAACCTTCGGAGGTGAAGGTATGAAAAGCCAATTCATCCACGCCAGCATCGCCAGTATGGTGTTACTGGTGCTCTCCTTCTGGCTGCTCGGCTTTCGTTTTGAGTCAGAGGGGGGTCAATTACTGATCGTCAGTCGCCTCGATGTGTCGCTGGCCTGGTTACTGGGCGGCGCTACCCTGGTGTTCTGGTTCCAGCTGATGCGCGGCCAGATCAGTCGGCTGTTCCACTCCTCCATCAGTGGCTTCTCGGTCGGCTTCACCAAGCTGGTGCTGCCCAGTCAGGAAGAGGCGCCACGGCTCTACAACACCACTGCCGTGCTGGTGCTGCTGTTTGCGGTGCTGTGGCCCTTTATGGCCTCGCGCGGTGCCATCGATCTGGCGACCCTCACCCTGATTTACATCATGCTGGGGTTGGGGCTGAACGTGGTGGTCGGTCTCGCCGGTCTGCTCGATCTCGGTTATGTCGGTTTCTATGCGGTCGGTGCTTACAGCTATGCCCTGCTCAACACCTATTTTGGCCTGAGCTTTTGGGAGTGCCTGCCCATCGCTGGTGGTATGGCGGCCCTGTTTGGCTTCCTGCTCGGTTTTCCGGTGCTGCGGCTACGGGGGGACTATCTGGCCATCGTCACCCTGGGCTTTGGCGAGATCATCCGCATCCTGCTCAACAACATGACCTCCCTGACCGGCGGCCCGAACGGGATCTCCGGCATTCCCAAGCCGACGCTGGGGGGGCTGGAGTTCAACCGCACCGTCAAGGATGGCGGCTGGGAGACTTTCCACGAATTTTTTGGCATCACCTATAACGCCAACCACAAGGTGATCTTTCTCTACCTGATGGCGCTGCTGCTGGTGGTCGCCACCCTGTTCGTGATCAACCGCTTGCTACGGATGCCGCTGGGCCGCGCCTGGGAAGCATTGCGGGAAGACGAGATCGCCTGCAAGTCGCTGGGGCTCAACCCGACCATTATCAAGCTGACCGCCTTTACCATAGGTGCCACCTTTGCCGGTTTCGCCGGTAGCTTTTTTGCCTCGCGGCAGGGTTTTATCAGCCCGGAATCTTTCGTCTTTATCGAGTCGGCTATCGTGCTCGCCATTGTGGTGCTGGGGGGCATGGGCTCCCAGATCGGGGTGGTACTGGCCGCCATCGTGATGACGGTGCTGCCGGAGTTGGCCCGTGAGTTCAACGAGTACCGCATGCTGATGTTCGGCCTGTTGATGGTGTTTATGATGATCTGGCGGCCACAAGGATTGCTGCCGATGACCCGTCCGCATCTGGAGTTGAAAAAATGAGTACACATCAGAAGTTGTTAGCGGTCTCTGATCTGTCGAGGCGCGATAGGGATAGCTTGCTAGCGCGGACTCGCTCCACTCTGACCGGGGAGCTGAGAAAATGAGTGCCAATCAGAAGTTATTGGAAGTCTCTGATCTGTCAATGCGTTTCGGAGGCTTGTTAGCCGTCAACGGGGTCAAACTGGATATCGACCAGGGCGAGGTGATCTCCATCATTGGCCCCAACGGGGCAGGCAAGACCACCATCTTCAACTGCCTGACCGGTTTCTACTGCCCGAGCGGCGGTACCATCCGCTACAAAGGTGAAGCGATCCAGGGGCTGCCCGGTCACCGGATTGCTCGCAAGGGGATAGTGCGCACCTTCCAGCACGTGCGGCTATTTAAGGAGATGACGGCGGTAGAGAACCTGCTGGTCGCCCAGCACCAGCACCTCAACACCAACTTTATCGCCGGTCTGTTCAAGACCCCGGCCTTTCGCCGGGCGGAGCAAGAGGGGCTAGAGCGGGCCGCGTTCTGGCTAGAGAAGGTAGGGCTCAAAGATCTGGCCAACCGCGCCGCTGGCAATCTGGCCTATGGCCAGCAACGGCGGCTCGAGATTGCCCGCTGTATGGCAACCCGGCCCGAACTGTTGATGCTGGATGAACCGGCGGCCGGCCTCAACCCCCACGAGACTGATGAGCTGGATGATCTGATCCGTTGCTTGCGGGACGAATTCGGCGTCTCTGTGCTGCTGATCGAGCACGATATGAAGCTGGTGATGGGCATCTCAGACCGCATCTTTGTGGTCAATCAGGGGGCCCCGCTGGCCCACGGCAAGCCGGACGACATTCGCAACAACCCGGCGGTGATCAAGGCCTATCTAGGCGAATCGTAGGAATAGGCATTAGGAGTCACGATGTTAGAACTTCGCAACGTATCGACCCACTACGGCAAAATTCAGGCGCTGCACAACGTCAGCGTCGAGGTAAAAGAGGGGGAGATAGTCACCCTGATCGGCGCTAATGGGGCGGGCAAGACCACCTTGCTGATGACCCTCTGCGGCGAACCCAAGCCCAGCAGTGGCTCCATCTGGTTTGAAGGTGAACAGATAAGCTCCCTCACCACCGCCCGCATCATGCGCAAGGATATCGCTGTAGTGCCGGAAGGGCGCCGCATCTTCGCCCGCCTGACCGTGGAGGAGAACCTGCTGATGGGGGCCTTCTTTGTCGACAAAGCCGAACAGCCGGCGCTGCTGGATCAGGTATTTACCCTGTTCCCGCGGCTGCACGAACGGCTGCAACAGCGGGCAGGCACCATGTCCGGCGGCGAGCAACAGATGCTGGCCATCGGCCGTGCCCTGATGAGCAAACCGCGCCTGCTGCTGCTGGATGAGCCCTCGCTGGGGCTGGCCCCCATTGTCATCCAGCAGATCTTCGACACCATAGAGCAGTTGCGCCAGAAGGGGATGACCATCTTCTTGGTGGAGCAGAACGCCAACCAGGCGCTCAAGCTGGCGGACCGTGGCTATGTGCTGGAGAACGGCCATGTGGTGCTGCAAGACACAGGGGCCGCTCTGCTCGCCAACCCGGCGGTGCGGCAGGCTTATCTCGGTGGCTGAGCCTGGAACGGCGATGACATAACGACAAGGGAGCCGCTGGCTCCCTTCTCTTTTGTGGGGTTAGTTTGGGAACGCCCTTGCGGTACACTGGCTGAGCCCAACCTATTTGCAGGACATTTCAATGGACCAGTTTGCCCATATCAGTGCCCATGATGCCCACCAGAAACTGAGCGCCGGTAACGCCCGGCTGGTGGATATTCGCGACCCGCAATCGTTCGAAACAGCCCACCCGGTCGGCGCCTTTCACCTCACCAATGGCACCCTGGTGCGCTTTATGAACGAGGTGGACTTTGACACCCCGGTCATCGTGATGTGCTATCACGGCAACAGCAGTCAGGGGGCGGCCCAGTATCTGCTGCAACAGGGCTATGACGAGGTCTATAGCCTGGATGGCGGCTTTGAAGCGTGGCGCCGGGAGTTTCCCATCGAGGCAGGCGACGCATGATCCAGCTGCTGGTACTCGACAATGCCCGAATGGCGCAAGCGCTGGCGGACTATCTGGCGACGCTGGGGATCTCCTGCGAGCTGACCCAGTCCGAGCTGGGAGTCACCATCTGGCTGGCGGACGAACTCCGCCTTGCCCAGGCCCAGCTAGAGGTGAAGCGCTTTCTGACCGAACCTAACCATCCGCGCTACATGGAAGCCTCCTGGCAGTCTGGCCAGGCCAATACCCGCATCGACTACAGCAAGGGGATGATGGATCCGGTCACTGATTTTCTCCATCAAGCGGGGCCACTGACTCTGGTGGTGATCATCGCCTGTCTCGCCATCTACGGGATCGAGGCAATCGGCCTGCCCATCTTTAATGAGCTGGCATTCCACTCGACCTTGACCCAGTTCACCGACTGGCAGGCATGGCGCTATGTCACCCCTGCGCTGATCCACTTCTCGGTGCTCCATCTGGTGTTCAACTTGCTCTGGTGGTGGTATCTAGGGGGCCAGATCGAGCAGCGCCTTGGCAGCGGCAAGCTGCTGATCTTGCTGCTGGTGGGTGCCGCCCTGCCCAATATCGCCGAGTTCTTCGTCAGCGGCCCGCTGTTTGGCGGCCTCTCCGGGGTGGTCTACGCCCTGCTCGGCTACTGCTGGCTGCGCAGCAAGCTACAGCCGACCTGTGGCCTGACCCTGCCACCCGCATTGATGGGCTTTATGCTGTTCTGGCTGGTGCTCGGTTTCTTCGACCTGCTCGGCACCAAAACCGCCAACATGGCTCACCTGATCGGCCTGCTGGTCGGTCTGCTGCAAGGCTGGCTGGATAGAAATCACCAACCAGCCTGAGATGTGCAAGCTGCCTGCAAAAACAACAACGCCGCCCCGAAGGGCGGCGTTTTTTTTACGCGATAGGCAGTTACTGCTTGATCAGGGTGTCATCGCTCACCTTGACCACCGCCCCGCCACTCATAAAAAAGCTGGCGAACTGGGTCTGGATCTCGGTGGTGACCGCGCCAGCCTGATCGAAGTTCTCGTCAGGGGCCAGCAGCGAACTATGGCCCCCTTTCAGGAAGCGTGCAGCATGGTGACCCGCCGGGAGCACGCCAGAACCCTTCAGCTCTTGCAAACCCAGCACCCGGAACAGTGGCTCGGTGCCACCCAGCGGCGCGGAGGCGATGCGGTTGGGGATCACCTGATCCGGCAAGCTGAGCGCACCATCGCCAACAATTTCGGTGGCGAACAGCGGGAAGCTCTTGGGGACGCCACTGCCCAGATTGATCGGGTCGGCCGAATCCAGCACTGACTGGGCGGCAAAGGTATAGCTCTGCAAGGTGCTCGCCGCCCCCGCCTGCGTGGCCGCATCCAGACTGGGCAGGAATTCATTAACGAAGCAAGT
>JBOFSK010000250.1:0-3256 GCA_051651505.1 Aeromonas sp. | reverse complement strand
AACGCCAACGTCACCATCGACGCCATCAGCTTTGTGCAGGTGGTGGATGCCCGCAAAGCCGCCTATGAGGTCAACGATCTCACCAGCGCCATT
Organism: Aeromonas sp.; assembly: GCA_051651505.1. Classification (GTDB taxonomy): domain Bacteria; phylum Pseudomonadota; class Gammaproteobacteria; order Enterobacterales; family Aeromonadaceae; genus Aeromonas. Next base: position 3,163 of record JBOFSK010000250.1, on the reverse strand, counting down.
CGCAATCTCACCATGACCAATATGCGCACCGTGCTCGGCGCCATGGAGTTGGACGAGATGCTCTCCCAGCGTGACACCATCAACGAAAAGTTGCTGCGCACCATGGATGCTGCCACCGCCCCCTGGGGCATCAAGGTGACCCGTATCGAGATTAAAGATGTGCGCCCACCGCTGGCACTGGTGGAAGCGATGAACGCCCAGATGAAGGCCGAGCGCCAGAAACGGGCCGAGGTGCTGGAAGCCGAAGGGGTGCGCCAGTCCAAGATCCTCAAGGCCGAGGGGGAGAAGCAATCCCAGATCCTCAAAGCCGAAGGTGAACGCCAAGCCGCCTTCCTCGCCGCCGAAGCGCGGGAGCGGGCAGCCGAAGCGGAAGCCAAGGCGACCCACATGGTCTCCAAAGCCATCGCCGAAGGTGATATGCAGGCCATCAACTACTTTGTGGCCCAGAAATACACCGAAGCGCTGGCTCGCATCGGTGAAGGCCCCAACAGCAAGATCATCATGATGCCGCTGGAAGCGGGCAGCCTGATTGGCTCAGTGGCCGGCATGGCTGAGCTGTTCAACAAAGATGGCAAGGGCAGCAAGTCATGATAGCCCTGTTCGAAGGGCTGACCCACTGGCACTGGCTGGGGCTCGGCTTCATCCTACTGGCCATTGAGGTGCTCGGCTCGGTGGGCTTTCTGCTCTGGACTGGCATCGCCGCGCTGGAGGTGGGGCTGCTGCTGCTGGTCTGGCCCTTTGGCTGGCAGGCGCAACTGCTGCTGTTTGCCGGGCAATCCCTGCTCACCACTTGGGCCTGGTGGCGCTGGCAGCACCAGCGCGACAACTCGGGTCAAGATGCCGCCAGCACCATCAACGAGCGGATGCAGAGTTATATGGGCCGCGAGCTAACCCTGCTGGATAATGTCGCCCAAGGCACCAGCCGGGTACATTTGGACGACACGGTCTGGACGGTGCGCTGCGATGAGTCACTGCCAGCAGGCCGCAGAGTCAGGGTGGTGGGCGCCGACTCCCATATTCTGCTGGTGGAGCCCTGCGACTGACTTGCACTGATTGACCCCCCCCTAGCAAGCCCGCCCTCACTGGCGGGCGTTACTGTATCTCTCCCTTGCTCGCACCAGTGGATTTATGATGGGTTTGTCGCCCCCTTCTGGTTATAATTTTTCTCTTTCCAAGCGTTGATGGAACAGTAGCCATGAGCAATGCCCAGATCAGTATCCCGCCGGTAGTCGAGATGGACTACCCCTTTCCGGCCAAACCTCTTCCCCTGAGTGCCGAGCAAAAGACAATCCTGATCGCCGAGATCAAGGAGCTGCTCAAGGCCCGCCAGGCGGTACTCGTGGCGCACTACTATACCGATCCTGAAATTCAAGCGCTGGCTGAAGCCACCGGGGGGTTTGTCGGCGACTCGCTGGAGATGGCCCGCTTTGGCCGGGATCATGAGGCACAAACCCTGATCGTCGCCGGGGTGCGCTTTATGGGGGAAACCTCCAAGATCCTGAGCCCCCACAAGCAGGTGCTGATGCCAACCTTGAAGGCCGAATGCTCCCTCGACCTAGGCTGCCCTATCGATAAGTTCTCGGCCTTTTGTGATGCTCACCCCGATCACACCGTGGTGGTCTATGCCAATACCTCGGCGGCAGTCAAGGCACGGGCGGACTGGGTGGTCACCTCTAGCATTGCGCTGGAAATTGTCGAGCACCTCGATAGCCAGGGTCACAAGATCATCTGGGGCCCGGATCGTCATCTGGGTGCCTACATCGAAAAGAAAACCGGTGCCCAAATGCTGCGCTGGCAGGGCCATTGTATCGTCCATGACGAGTTCAAGGCCCGTGCCCTGCGCGAGCTGAAAGAGCAAAATCCGGATGCTGCCGTGCTGGTTCACCCGGAGTCACCGGCGTCAGTGATCGAGCTGGCCGATGCGGTGGGCTCCACCAGCCAACTGATCAAGGCAGCCAAAGAGCTGCCTCAGCAGAAGCTGATCGTGGCAACCGATCGCGGTATCTTCTATAAGATGCAGCAGGCCTGCCCGGATAAAGAGATGGTGGAAGCACCGACTGGCGGCGATGGCGCCACCTGCCGCAGCTGTGCCCACTGCCCCTGGATGGCCATGAACGGTCTGGTGGCGATCAAAGCCGCCCTCACCGACGGCGCTGAGCCGCACGAGATCCATGTCGACGAGGAACTGCGACTGCAAGCCTTGATCCCCCTCGATCGGATGCTCAACTTTGCCGCCGAGCTCAAGCTCAACACCCAGGGCAATGCCTGACAGGGTAAAGAGTGAGATGCAAAGAGGGCTCCCGTGGGAGCCCTCTCGTTTTATGGGATCTGACTTACGTTAGATGATCACGGTCGAGAAGCTGTGCTCTTCGTCCGGCGCGACCGTTACTCCGGCATCGCCAGCGATGGCAGCCTCAACACACAACATAGTGCGATAACCGTCATCGCTCATGTCGGCCATGGCGGTGGCCCCTGCCAGCCAAGGCGTCCAGACCACTACGCTGTCGTGGTTACCGCTCACCACCAGGGTCTCGCGCGCACCATCTTTGACGCACACCTTTACCTCGGGTTGCCAGTAAATCCGATCCAGCGCGCCATTGAGGGTCAATGCCCCCTGCTGCTTGGCATCCTGTCCGGTCAGCTTGTCGGCATAGGGCTCGCCCAGACCGGTCACACTCACCGCTTCTGGCGCACTAATAGCCAGATAGGTGTGCAGCGCACCGCCATAAACCAGCGGCGCTGTGCCCGTGTTGCGCGTCGCCAGTACCAGGGAGAGCTCCTTGCCCACCAATACATCCAGCTCCAGCTCAAACGCCTGATCCCACACTGCGCGGGTGGTATCGCTGTCGCGTAACGAAAGATGCACCAAGGTACCATCCGGGTGGTCTGACACGCCATCCAGGTCCCATAGGGTGGTACGGGCAAAGCCGTGGGATGGCTTGCCACTCCCCACCCGAGCGGGCGCAGGGCCAAACCAGGGCCAACAGAGCGGAATACCGCCACGGATCGGCTTGCTGCCATCCAGCACCGCCTTGTCACTCAACCAGATAGAGGCTGGCTCGCCATGACGCTGATAACTGAGCACATGGCCACCAAACAGACTAATGTCGGCCTTGGCAAAGGCGTTATTGACAGTCAGTACTGGCAAACCGGCGGCGTTATT
>JBOFSK010000249.1:0-8958 GCA_051651505.1 Aeromonas sp. | reverse complement strand
CGCGCTGAGGTGGCGTATATTACCAACCTCACTTCGAGAGTCAAGCGATTGTTTTCGCTTTTCTTTCGGCGCCCACTTCATTAAGAAGCTAGCTCATCAGTCCGGCGTGTTCCGCCGTGCTGGTAGGGGCGCATTATAGAGATCTGGATCAGCCTGACAAGGACTTTTATTCACCAAACAATTCGTTCGCTCAAACATGCAGCAAAAGCCCCTCATCTTGTTCAAAAAGACATCACAACCACAATCAATTGAGTTTAAATTGAACATTTGTCACGCTTCAATATAATGCACATTTCAAATATCACTTAAGGTCTTGTTATGCACCAAATCCTCGATAGCCGCCAGGAAGAGCGGATAGTCCCATTATTTCGATTGGGCTTTCGGCCTTTCTTCCTGCTCGGCGCACTGTTTGCCATGCTGGCTATGCTGGGCTGGCTTGGTGTACTCAACAGTGGGTTTGCGCTACCAGGTATCACTAATCCCATCTGGTGGCATGCTCATGAGATGCTATTTGGTTTTGGTAGTGCCATCGTGGCAGGCTTTCTGCTAACAGCAGTACAAAACTGGACGGGTCATCCCGGCATACGCGGTTGGCCATTGGCCTTGATGGTGGCACTGTGGGCACTGCCTAGGTGTTTGCTACCTTGGCTTGGGGAAGAGAGCTATGTGCTGATGGTTGCGGATCTTGCTTGGTTGCTATTGTGTACCGGGTTCCTTGCCAAACCGATTATGGTCACCCGGCAATGGCGCAACCTGTTCTTCGTCCCTCTGCTACTGATATTGATCCTGCTCAATGGGGCCAGCTGGTTATGGCATACCCAGTGGACCACTATCGAACATCTGCTGATCACCACCGTATTGCTATTTACCACCCTGATAGCCGTGATGGGTGGACGCGTCATCCCCTTCTTCACTGCCAGAGGAACTGGCCAGGAGAAAACCGCCCCTATGCTGTGGCTGGAGCGCACCGCACTCGCATCGCTGTGGCTTATCTTGCTGAGTTGGTTGCTACTACCCAACCAATGGACCACCAGCACTTATATGGTGCCTCTATATATAGTGGCAGCAGGTCTGCACCTGTGGCGACAACTGCGCTGGCGTCCGTCATCAACGCTATCTCACCCATTATTGTGGTCACTGCAGCTTGCTTATCTATTTATTCCACTTGGCCTGCTTGCTTTCGCGGCACAAGCAGCAGGTCTGGCCATGACCTTATCAATGGCTAGCCACCTGCTCAGCGCTGGCTGCATGGGCACCATGATCCTGGCAATGATGGCACGGGTGTCGCTCGGCCACAGTGGTCGCGCCTTGCAGGTAGGACACAAGATCAGCATCGCTTTCACACTGGTTATCGCAGCGGCACTGCTCAGAGTCACCATTCCGCTACTGTGGCCCGCTTATACCTTGCAAGGCTGGAACCTGAGCGGTTTGGCGTGGGCCGGCGCTTATGGTCTGTTTGTCTGGGTCTATGCCCCCATTCTTACCCGCGCCAGAGCAGATGGCCGACCCGGTTGATATGCAGGCTAGCAGAGCAAGGCTTGGCCTACTTGCGGTAACTCGCGCTACATCGCGATCAACGTCAATGGGTTGGTTTGCTCACTGTCCTGCGCGTTTGGGTCGCACACCCAGGGTGTGGCAGATGGCGTAAGTCAGCTCGGACCGATTCAGGGTATAAAAGTGAAAATCCTTCACCCCTTCCTGGCTCAGCACCCGCACCTGATCAATGGCAATACTGGCCCCCACCAGATTACGGGTCATCTGGTCGTTATCCAGCCCTTCGAAACGTTGGTGTAGCCAACGGGGGATCTTGACGTTGGTGAAACCGGCAAATTTAGCCAAGGTCTGGTAGTTGGAGACCGGCAGGATCCCCGGCACGATTTCGGCATCAATTCCGATAGCGGCACAGCGATCCCGAAAGCGCAGATAGGTTTCTACATCAAAGAAGAACTGGGTGATGGCACGGTTGGCACCCGCATCAATTTTGCGCTTGAGGTTAAGCAGATCGGATTGCGCACTCTTGGCTTCGGGGTGACCTTCCGGATACGCAGCGACCGAGATGTCAAAATCAGCCTCAGCCTTGAGCAGGGCAACCAGATCCGTGGCATACATATCAGGCTGACCGGCGCCAGGTGGCAGATCACCCCGTAATGCCACTATATGGCGAATACCGCTATGCCAGTAATCGCGGGCAATGGTTTTCAGCTCATCACGACTGGCATCGATGCAGGTCAGGTGTGGCGCAGCAATAAGACCTGTGCGCTCCTTGATATCTTTGATGACCTTGTGAGTACGATCACGGGTACCGGAGTTGGCGCCGTAGGTCACGGAGACAAACCTGGGCTCCAACACTTTTAACCGTTCGATAGACTGCCAGAGGGTATGCTCCATCCCTTCACTGTTGGGCGGAAAAAACTCAAAGCTGACACCGATATCGCCATTCAAATCAGCCAAACTTTGGTTGAGTGCTTCAACCTGACGCGCACTGTCAAATCCCATCCGTGCTTCTCCTTGTCCTGCAGTCCATTAACGCACGTCGAAACGGATGTTTGGACGTCTAAACGTCTCTATAATTATGGGGTAATCAAGACAAAGTCAACAGCAATTTTCCCCATCTCCGCCCCTACCCCATATTGACCGCCATAATGGCAGACTACCTGTCACCTGAAATAACAACGGGGGGCTTATGCCCCCCGTTGTTATTTTTACCCTTTATTGCGCTAGCGCTTCCAGTTCGCTAGAGAGTGCCTGCTCAACCTCTTGTGAGTGCATAGGTAACGGAGCGGCCGTGACCGGGACCAACTCAGGAGGCGCAACGGCGCTTGCTGCTGCCGGCAGCTCACTGGGTGCCACAGTCGCAGATACAACCGCTGGCTCGCACTGACAATCCTGCCCCTTGGCTTTATTTCCCTGATGGGGGGCATACCAGCCCTTCAAGCCAGCCTCCAGTCGATCGGCAGCCGCCTTGGGCTCCATCTTGCCAAGCAGCACCGCCTGACTCACCTCGGCCAGTTCATCTCCCAACTTGGGCGTACCACGAGAGAGGATCTGGGTTGCCACCCGAATGGTCGAGTCACACTGATCACGCCACTCCATCATGTCGCTTGCCGCCGGGTTGGTGACATCAAAGAAGTGGTTGGAGAGGGAGAAGAACCCCGGCAGCGAGTTGGTATAGAGCTCGGCAAATTGCGGCGTGGCCAGCCACTGCAGGAAGGCCATTGCCGCTTCCTTATTGTTACTGGCCGGGTTCATCCCCATACCGATATCGGTATGGTCGGTAAAGAAGCAGCCATCCCCTTGTTTAGCCACCGGCGGACGCATCACACCGAAATCGACCTTACCGGTGAAGGGGGCTATCTCCCAGGAGCCAGCCACGTAGAAGGCGGCTTTGCCAGAGGTAAATAGGGCATTGGCGGCAACATAGTTACGGCTCTCTCCACCCTCACCGAGGTAGGCACGCCAACGGGACAGCTCATCAAACACCTTGATATATTGAGGATTGTCGAACTGATCCTGACCACCTATCAACGCCAGACGACCATCTTCCCCCTGCCAGTAGTTAGGGCCAATATTCTGAAAGCCCAGCTCGGAGGCAACCCAACTATCGGTCGCCCCCATCGCGATTGGCGCGTAACGACCATCGGCTTTGATCTTGTCCAGCACGGCAAAAAACTGGTCGCGGGTGTGCGGCAAGGTAAGACCCAATTCACTCAATATTTTCTTATTATAGAAAAACCCATGGATCACCGAGGCCATCGGCACACAGAAGGTCTGGGCGCCGGAGTCAGTCTGCCAGGGGGACTGGGCAAAACTTGGAAAGTTCTCCATCCCGGCCATTTCGGTCAACTCAACCAGATGACCCGCCTTGAACAGTGCCAGTGAATCATCAAACGGGCGGCAAGTGATCAAATCCCCTGCTTTGCCCTGTTTCAGGCTATCCCACAAGGTCGCCATATTGTTGACATCCAGCTCTGTGCGAAAGCGGACCTTGATACCCGGATGCGCCGCTTCAAATGCAGGAATGATCTTCTGCTCCCACACCGCCTTGTCATCGGTTCGCCAGCTGTCAATCACCAGCTCACTGGCTATCAGCTGACCACATAACAGGAGAGCCAAGGCTCCCATCCATTTTTTAGCCATAAGCCCTCCTAGACCTTGAAATGAGCGATCAATTGCTGCTGTTTGTCCACTTGTTCGGCCAACACTTCGCTACTGCTAGCCGACTCGCACGCCTCCCGTTCAGTTTCGTATGCCAAATCGACAATGCCGGCAACATGGCGGGCCACCCCCTGACTGACGGAGATCTGCTCCTGAGCGGCATGGGCAACCTGATCAGCCATCGCCTTGATGGCACTCATCCGCCCGGCAATGGACTGCAGCGCCACATCCATCTCGCGGGTCTGCTCGACACAGCTTTGGGTCTGCTCTTGGCTACGCCCCATCACTTCGACCACCTGCTTGCTGGCATTTTGCAAACTCTCAATCATCCCCTGGATCTCTTGCGTCGAGGTCTGGGTACGATTGGCCAACGCACGCACCTCATCCGCCACCACCGCAAAACCTCGACCGGCGTCACCCGCCCTGGCCGCTTCGATGGCGGCGTTCAACGCCAGCAGGTTGGTCTGTTCGGCAATGCTGCGGATCACATCGAGGATGCTGCCGATGTTGTTACTAAATTCTCCCAGCTTATAGGTAATGCCGACCGCCTCTTCCATGGCACCAGCCAACTGCTCGGTGATCTTGCGAGTGGTGGCCACTTTGTGACGACCATTGCGAGTCTCTTCATCGGCCAGATCTACTTCCAGCTTGGTGCCATCGGTAGAGCGAGCCACCTCGTTTGCACTCACTTCCAGCTCGGTAATGGCGGCGGCCACCTGATCGGTCTGACTCTTCTGCTCCTGCACCCGGGACATGGCCCGCTCGCTGATCTCGGCGGCGCGGCTCGCCTCATCGACCAGATGGCGAGAGCCCGAATTAATCTCAGCAAGCAACTCGCCGGTTTTGCCCGCGAGCGTGTCGATAGCACGAGAGAGATTGCCAAACTCGCAGCTGCTGCGGTAGTTGATACGCCGGGTCATATCACCGGCGGCCATGTAGCTCAACTCCTTGGTGATCCTCTGCAAAGGACGCTGAATACTACGGGCCGTGGTGTAGCCGATCACCAGCGCCGCCCCGGCTGATATTGCCGCCACCACCAAGATCCAGAAGCTGGCGCTGCTGACCGCAGCATCAGCATTGAGCCGACTCTCGCTGGCGATGGCTCCCGCAGATTTGCCCATCTCATCGAGTAAATTGAGGCTGTTGACCAAACTGGTATCGAGCTGCCGATTTTGATTTACCAGCGACAACTCCAACTGCTGAGCCTGACGCATGGTGGCGAGTAACCCCTGTGGACCGAGTGCCAACCTCTGCATCCGGTCGAGATTGGAGACAAAGCGCGCGGTCACATCCTCCGGCACCAGCACCCGCTCAAGCCGCTTGCGCGCCATCTCGATATCCTTGCTGAGCACCTTCTCCAGTTCATTGAGGTCGGTTTTGCCATCGGCACGACGAATATTCTTGAGATCTCGGGCAATGCCAGAGGTGATCAGCTCCGCCTTGTTACGCATGGATCGTTTACTGGCGGCCTGTTGCAACAGCAACTCAGCGGCCCATTGGTAAGTATCCTCCAGGCGGATAAATTCCATCTCCAGCTTGCGGCGCTGATCCAACGCCTTGACCCACTGCTGATGCTGGACCAGCACCTGATCAGCCAAGCTGTAAAACTGACCGGTGACACGCTCAACCTGCTGGAAACGAGCGCGGGCGTCAGCCACATCGGTCAACTTACCCAACTCCTGCTTCAGCTGAGTGAAGCGGCCTTGCTGCTCTTTAAACTGATCCGCCAACTGCGGCAACTGGGTAGCGTCTTCACTGGTGCGATACACCAATACCCAGCGGTTGCTGTCTTGCAATGCCCCCTTAAGGCTGGCAACAGACACTACCAAGGGGGTTGCCCGGTCAGATACGGCCGAGAGACCATCATTTATACCCTTGATTTTAAAGGCGCTGATCATGCCAAGCAGGATCAACAACAGCAACATCAGCACAAATCCGGCGATGATACGCTGCACAATAGAGAAACCCATAAACTCATCCTTCGCTTATTAGGGAGGGGAAACATGGCTTTATCGACAGGAGAGGCAAAAAATAGAGGAAAAAAGTATAGAGATAATAAAGAGATAGCAGAGAGATAAAAGGCAGCTTGGCTAGACCAAGTGCGACTGGGTCACCATCAGACGAGCCATGATAGGACGTAACAGCCCGATGAGGCGCCGCCGGGAGGCGACCAAAGACCACCCGGCCAAGTGCAAAGACCTCTTATTGATAACGGCTTAGCGCGCCAATAACGGCCGCAAGAATCGAGCGGTATGTGACTCTTTATTGCTGCAGACTTCCTCCGGGGTCCCTGTCACTAGAATACGGCCGCCACCGGCGCCGCCTTCCGGCCCCAGATCGACGATCCAGTCGGCGGTTTTCACCACGTCCAGATTGTGCTCGATGATAACGATGGTATTACCGCGATCTCGCAGCTGGTGCAGCACCTTGAGCAGTTGCTGAATATCGTGGAAGTGCAGACCGGTGGTCGGCTCATCCAGAATATAAAGGGTCTGACCGGTATCGCGTTTCGACAACTCCCGCGCCAGCTTGACCCGCTGCGCCTCGCCGCCTGACAGGGTGGTGGCCGACTGGCCGAGCCGGATATAAGAGAGGCCCACATCCATCAAGGTCTGCAGCTTGCGCGCCACCGCTGGCACCGGATCGAAGAATTCGCGGGCATCTTCCACTGTCATGTCGAGGATCTGGTGGATGTTCTTGCCCTTGTACTTCACCTCCAGCGTCTCGCGGTTGTAGCGCTGGCCCTTGCAGACATCACAGGGCACGTAGACATCGGGCAAAAAGTGCATCTCTACCTTGATCACCCCGTCCCCCTGGCACGCCTCGCAGCGCCCCCCTTTCACGTTGAAGGAGAAACGGCCGGGCTTATAACCACGAGAGCGCGCCTCTTGAGTGCCAGAAAGCAGCTCGCGGATCGGGGTAAACAGGCCGGTATAGGTGGCCGGGTTGGAGCGCGGGGTACGACCGATGGGGCTCTGATCGATATCCACCACCTTGTCCAGATGCTCCAGCCCCTCAACACTGCGATAGGGTGCCGGGGTGGACTCGGTGGCCTTGTTGAGCTCCCGGTGCGCAATACGAAACAGGGTGTCATTGATCAGGGTCGACTTGCCGGAGCCGGAGACCCCGGTAACGCAGGTCATCACCCCAAGCGGCAAATCCAGATTAACGTTGCGCAGGTTGTTGCCGCTCGCCCCTTTGAGCTTCAACCATTTGCCGCTGAGCGGGGTACGTTCATCAGGGATGGCAATCTGCTTGCGGCCAGAAAGGTAGTCACCGGTCAGTGAAGCGGGATTGTCGATGATCTGCTGGGGGGTGCCCTGCGCCACAATTTCGCCGCCGTGCACGCCCGCCCCCGGACCAATATCGAGCACGTGGTCGGCGAGGCGAATAGCATCCTCATCGTGCTCCACCACGATGACGGTGTTGCCCAGATCGCGCAGGTGAGTGAGGGTCTTGAGCAGCCGCTCGTTGTCGCGCTGGTGCAGGCCGATCGAGGGTTCATCGAGCACATACATGACCCCCACCAGCCCAGCACCGATCTGGCTGGCCAGTCGAATGCGCTGGGCTTCACCGCCAGAGAGGGTTTCGGCGCTGCGGGACAGACTCAGGTAGTTGAGACCCACGTTCACCAGGAAGCCAAGCCGCTCAATGATCTCTTTGAGGATCTTTTCGGCAATCTGACCGCGCTGACCGGTCAGGTTCAGCCCCTCGAAGAAAGCGAGCGCATCGCCGATGGACTGCTCGGCGATGGCGGGCAGGTTACGGTTATCCACGAACACGTGGCGCGCCTCTTGCCGCAGTCGGCTACCGCCGCAGCTGGTACAGGATTTGTTGGCGATGTACTTGGAGAGCTCTTCGCGCACCGAGTTGGACTCGGTCTCTCGATAGCGGCGCTCCATGTTGTGCAAGATCCCCTCAAACGGGTGTTTGCGCACCACCACGTCGCCGCGATCGTTCATGTAACGGAACTCGATCTCGGTGCGGCCAGAGCCGCGCAAGATCACCTCCTGGGTCTTCGGTGGCAGATCTTCCCACGGCGTCTCCAGATCGAACTTGTAGTGTTCGGAGAGGGATTTCAGCATCTGGAAGTAGTAGAAGCTGCGCTTGTCCCAGCCACGAATGGCACCACTGGCCAGGCTGATGGAAGGATCACTGATCACCTTGGCCGGATCGAAATATTGCTGCACCCCGAGGCCATCGCAGGTGGGGCAAGCGCCGGCCGGATTATTGAAGGAGAAAATGCGCGGTTCCAGCTCCGACATGGAGTAGCCGCATTCGGGGCAGGCAAAATTTGCGGAGAAGGTCATGGGGGCAACCCCCACCTCCCCGTCCATGGGTACCACCAGCACGATGCCGCCGGATAGGGTCAGCGCCGTCTCGAACGACTCGGCCAAACGCAAGGCAAGGTCATCGCGCACCTTGAAGCGGTCTACCACCACCTCGATGGTGTGCTTCTTGTGCAACTCCAGAGTCGGAGGATCTGAGAGATCGCACACCTCGCCGTCGATGCGGGCACGGATGTAGCCCTGAGCCGCCAGATTCTCCAGCAGCTTGGTGTGTTCCCCCTTGCGATCGCGCACCACCGGGGCCAGCAGCATCAGCTTGCTCCCCTCCGGTTGGGCCAGCACCTGATCCACCATCTGGCTGATGGTCTGGGCGGCGAGCGGAATGGCGTGAGTCGGGCAGCGGGGTTCACCGACCCGGGCGAACAACAGCCGCAGGTAGTCGTAAATCTCGGTAATGGTGCCGACCGTCGAGCGCGGGTTGTGGGAGGTAGACTTCTGCTCGATCGAGATGGCC
>JBOFSK010000248.1:0-6170 GCA_051651505.1 Aeromonas sp. | reverse complement strand
TGGGTGAGAAAGATCTCTATGTCAGCGAGCAGAGCACTGATCCGGTCGGCAAGCTACTGCCAGCATCTCGCGTCGATGTCGTTGCCCGCAGCGGCGATCGTCTGCAAGTCACCATCCAGGGCTGGCGCGAGAGCGAAGGCAAGGGCCGGGTGCTGAGCGAATACATGGGTAAGATGGTCTTCGTCGCCACCGTTCGTGACGAGCTCAAAGCCAGCGAGCAGATCCTGAAAAAAGAGACCGACAGTGCCACCCATATCAATTGGGAGCAGGTGCAGGTGCAAGCCTGGGTCGATAACAAGGGTTTTGAATCCTCACTCAAACCGATCTGGGATTACGCCGGCGAGATGTACAAGTCCTCCTGCAACTCCTGTCACGGCGCGCCGGATCCCGCTCACTTCACTGCCAACGGCTGGATCTCGGGCCTCAAGGCGATGTCAGCCTACTATCGCCTGAGCAAGGAAGAGGAGCGCACCCTGCTCAAATACCTGCAAAACCATGCCGCCGATACCGGTGGTCAAGGCAGCCACTAAGTCCGGATTCGAGTTCCGGATCCGAAAGAGGAATAACAAGATGATCAATATTTCCCGTCGTGGTTTTCTGGGTGGCTTGCTGGCTGGTGGTGCTTCCACCCTGATCGGCTCCTCCCTGCTCGGCCGTGCCGTGATGGCCGCCGAGTCTGGCGACAAGCTGGTGCAATCTGGCTCCCACTGGGGTGCCTTCCGTGCCCGAGTGGTCGACGGTCGCTGGGTCGAGACCCTGCCGTTCGAGCATGACAAGCACCCCACCGAGATGCTCCAAGCCTTGAGCGAAGTGGTCTACAACCCCTCCCGCATTCGCTACCCCATGGTGCGACTGGACTGGCTGCGCAAGGGCCACCAGTCCGACACCAGCGAGCGCGGCCAGAACCGCTTTGTGCGGGTGACCTGGTCCCAAGCCCTCGATTTTTTCTATCACGAGCTGGAGCGGGTGCAGAAAAACCATGGCCCGAGTGCCCTCTATGCCGGGCACTCCGGCTGGCAGTCGGTAGGCAAGCTGCACGCTGCTGGCGCCATGCTAAGACGCGCCATGAACCTGCACGGCACCTATCTGTCCAAGGCTGGTGACTACTCTACCGGCGCCGCTCAGGTGATCCTGCCCCACGTGGCAGGCGCCATGGAGGTGTACGAACAGCAGACCTCCTGGCCACTGGTGCTGGAGCACAGCAAGACCATCGTCATCTGGGGTTCCGACCCCATCAAAAACCTGCAAGTGGGCTGGCTGGTGCCAGACCACGGCGTCTATGACTACTGGGCCCAGCTCAAAGAGAAGGTGGCCAAGGGTGAGATCAAGGTCATCAGTGTTGACCCGGTCAAGTCCAAAACCCAGAAGTACCTCAACTGCGATCAGATCAGCCTGAATCCACAGACCGACGTGCCGCTGATGCTGGGCATCGCCCACACCCTCTCTAGCGAGAAGCGTCACGACGAGGCCTTCCTCAAGAACTACACCACGGGTTTTGACAAGTTCCTGCCCTACCTGCTGGGCACGCAGGATGGCCAGGTGAAGGATGCCGAGTGGGCAGCCGCCATCTGTGGCGTCCCTGCCGAGACCATTCGCGAACTGGCCCGCACCATGGCCAGCGGCCGCACCCAGCTCATTGGCGGCTGGTGTGTACAGCGGATGCACCACGGCGAACAGTACGCATGGATGCTGGTGGTGCTGGCCTCGATGATTGGCCAGATCGGCCTGCCCGGTGGCGGTTACGGTTTTGGCTGGCACTACAATGGCGCCGGTACCATTACCTCCAGCGGCCCCATCATGTCCGGTTTCAGCTCGGTCATTCCCGGGGTCAAGCCGCGCCACGATGGCGACTGGAAGGGCTACTCCAAGTACATTCCGGTGGCCCGTTTCGTCGACTGCATCCTCAATCCGGGCCAGACCATCGCCTTCAACGGCCAGACCATCACCTATCCCCATATGAAGATGGCGGTGTTCTGCGGTAACAACCCGTTCCACCACCAGCAGGATCGCAACAAGATGGTCGCGGCCTGGCGCAAGCTGGAAACCGTGGTCAGCATCGATCACCAGTGGACTGCCAGCTGCCGCTTCGCCGATATCGTGCTGCCTGCCACCACTACCTATGAGCGGGATGACATCGAGCAGTGGGGCTCCCACGCCAACGCCGGTATCCTGGCCATGCACAAGGTGGTTGAGCCGCTGTTCGAAGCCCGTGATGACTACGACATCTTCGCCGATCTGTGCCGTCGCTTCGGTCGCGAAGCCGAGTTTACCGGTGGCAAGAGCAAGCTGGCGTGGATCCAGAGCATCTATGACGACGCCCGCCTGCAAGGTCGCGGCATCGGCATTCGTCTGCCCCGTTTCAGCCAGTTCTGGCACGGTGAAGGCTTCGCGACCTTCCCGGCAGGCCAACCCTGGGTGCGTCACGAGTCGTTCCGTCAGGAGCCGGATCTGGAGCCGCTGGGCACCCCGTCTGGCCTTATCGAGATCTACTCCAAGACCATCGCCGACTATGGCTATGCCGATTGCCAGGGTCACCCGGTGTGGATCGAGCCCTACGAGCGCTCCCACGGCGGGCCGGGCAGCAAGCAGTACCCCCTGCACCTGCAATCCTGCCACCCGGACAAACGGCTACACAGCCAGCTCTGCTCATCCGATAACTACCGGGCCACTTACACGGTACAGGGTCGTGAGCCGGTCTACATGAGCCCACAGGACGCCAAGTCCCGTGGCCTGAAAGACGGGGATCTGGTACGGGTGTTCAACGGTCGCGGTCAAGTGCTGGCCGGTCTGGTGGTGAGCGATGACTACGCCCCCGGCGTGGTCAGGATCCACGAAGGCGCTTGGTATGGCCCGCAAGAGGGCGGCAAGGTTGGCACTCTTTGTACCTATGGCGATCCCAACGTACTGACCGCTGACATCGGCTCCTCCAGCCTGGCACAGGCCACCACGGCCCACACCGCGCTGGTAGAGATCGAGAAGTTCCGCGGACAAGCCCCCGCCGTCACCGCCTTCGGCACGCCGGAATCAGCCAAGGGCATCGACCCGATGTTCCCGGCACGCTGACCCAGGGGGGAATGAAAGCGCCCCCTTGAGTTTCCTTTATTTTTAAAGTCGTTAGAATCGGGAGCCATCAAGGCTCCCGATTGCCATCCACGGAGGAAAAATGCAGGAATTTATGGCTACCAGCGAACGCCGGGCCGAACTCTACTGGTGGTTCTCCACCCTGTTCGCCGCCGAACTCAGTGATGAGCAGATCGCCGAATATGATACCTATGATGTGCGCAGCTTTCTGAAAAGCCTCTCGACCCTCGACCCGATGCGCGAGGCCGTGACCGAACTCAATGATGCCATTGCCCGCCTGCTGGTGCGCCCGGATCGCCAGCTGGAACTGGCCGCCGACTTCGCGGGGCTGTTTCTGGTGGATCCCAAGCAGGGCGCCCTGCCCTACGAGTCGCTCTACCGGGGCGATGCCAAGTTGCTGATGCAGGCCCCGATGACCGAGATGCAGGCCCGCCTCGATCGCCTCGGCATCAATGTCAGCGATAAATACAAGGAGCCTGCCGACCATCTGGCTATCGAGCTGGATCTGATGGGTAATCTGATCATCCGTGCGGCAGAAGCCACTACCGCTGCCGAGCGGGAACGCTGGTTAAACGAACAGGAGGCGCTGTTGCACAGCCATCTGCTGGGCTGGTTCGCCAAGTTCGAGAGCGCCTGTCATGCGGCCGACCGGTTCGGCTTCTACGGCGCCAGCGCCCGCTTGCTAGGGGTATTCCTCACCATGGATGCCAACTATCTGGGCCTGGTGAAACCGACCCAACCCACCGGTTAACCCAATGAGAACAGCACTGCTGTTGATTGCATGCTGGCTGCTGGCCCTGATCCCGCTGGATCAGGGCCTGACTCCGCTGGTGGCACTGCTGTTTGATCCGGACCGTGATCGCTACGGCACCGCCCAACTGACCGGCTTTGCCGGTATCCTGCTCACCCTCTACCTCGCCAATCTCGGCGTTGAAGTCGTATTGCGGCGCCGCTTTCAGATCGCCGGTATGCTCACCCTGCTGGCCGCTTGGGGTGACTTCATCAACAGCAGCGGCAACGCATCACACTTTCTGTTGCTCTGCCTGCTGGCCCTGCCATTTCAGCTGCTCGGCTTGCTGGTGCTGGTGCGCGGCCTGCAAGCCTTTGGCCGCCCAAAAGGCTGAACATCGGCTCCCTCTCAGGATCGTCCTTCCCCGCCACGTCCCTATCCTCAAGAGCGCAAGGGTGTTTAATCGGTTAGATAGAGTACTAGGGTTAGCGGGGAGGCGCTGGCTGCAACAAATCAATGATACGCGCTAGCAAGCGGTAATGTTCGCCGCTGACGGCGTCAGCAAAGAGCCACAGTTGACACGGCTCGCCCTGTTCAGGGCAGAGGAAAAGTCTAAGCACCCCGGGCAAGATCCGGCTCTGATGACCAAGCTGGTAACGGCCCTCTTGCCACTGTAGCCATTGGCCATCCCAGATCAGGGTGAACGGGGGGACCCTCAGCGCTCGCCAGCCCAACCACAGGGCTAATAGCCAGCAAGGCAAAACAAGCACCCACTGCCACGGGGCGATCAGACTGACCACCGGCCACAGCAGCAATAAAAAGAGCGCCACCAACAACCTCTGCTGATGGCGGGAGGGGTGAACCCTGATGAACACCCGATCCACAATATTAGCCCTGGCGGTCGTGACGAACTTGGTTGCGTTCGAGGATCAGGGCGATCATCGCGGCAAACGCCGGATCAGCGGGCACGGCATGGCCCATGGTCCACCGGAACAGATCCGGGTCATCGCTCGCCAGCAAACGGATAAAGGTCTGCTGATCCGCCTCACTCAGGGCATCGAACTCGTGTTCGAAAAAGGGCATAAAGACAACATCCAGCTCGAGCATGCCGCGACGGCAGGCCCACTTAAGGCGGGATTTTTCAACTGGGCTCAACATGGCATTCTCCTTTCAAAAACTGGGGGGATGGTAGCAGCAGGATTTTCCGGCTGACAAACATTAGTTACCTCTTTACCATGCAGCTCACATACTTTCTCTCTGGAATACCATCGTGAGCCTGCAACCACCTGTTTTTCCTGCCGCGCCAACCCGCTTTGCCCTGACCAAGCTGGCCATCACTCGCCTCAGCGGCCATGATCGCGTCAAATATCTGCAAGGTCAGGTCACCTGTGATGTCAACGCCCTGCAACCGGGGCAACAGACCCTGGGTGGCCACTGTGATGCCAAAGGCAAGCTGTGGAGCGATTTTCGCCTGCTCTGCCTTGACGACAGTCTGCTGCTGCTGACCCGCCCCTCGGTGCTGGAGCGCCAGCTGCCGGAGCTGAAGAAATTTGCGGTGTTTGCCAAGGTCGAGATCGCCGCCGATGAGCGTCACGCTACCGGGATCGCCGGTACCGGCAGCGATGGGTGGATCGCCGCCCAGTTTGGTCTGGCGCAGAACGGTCTTATCGACGGCGGCATGGCGGTGAAGATTGAACAGGATCGCTGGCTGCTGGTGAGCAATCAACAAGCGGACACCCTGCCACAGGGCGACGAGTCACTCTGGTGGGGGCTCGAGATCAAGGCCGGCCTACCGCACATGGAAGCGGTGCATCAGGGGGAGTACATCCCGCAGATGCTCAACCTGCAGGCGCTGGATGGTATCAGCTTTACCAAAGGCTGTTACATGGGGCAGGAGACAGTGGCCCGCGCCAAGTATCGCGGCGCCAACAACCGCGCCCTGTTCCTGCTGGCGGGCACTACCGGCGAGCCGGTCGCCAGCGGCGATACCCTGGAGCTGCAACTCGGTGACAACTGGCGCCGTAGCGGCATGGTGCTCAACGCCTGGCAACAGGCCGGGCAGGTGTGGCTCACCGCCGTACTGCCCAAAGATACCGAGGCTGACGCCCAATTCCGCCTCAAGCAGGACCAAGGCTCCCACCTCACCCTGCAACCCCTGCCTTACGAACTGACCGAGTAAGGTCGGCTAGCGAGGCACCCGCGCCAGCAGTGCCTCCTTCAGCCAGCGCCCCGCCTGCCCCAGCGGGCGGGCGCGATGCCACTGCAGCTCCAGCGCCAAGGCGTGGCTGGCGATAAAGTCCGGCTCCAGCACCACCACTGCGCCCCGAGCCAGTGGCTGATGCAGCAGAAATGCCGGGAT
>JBOFSK010000247.1:0-2534 GCA_051651505.1 Aeromonas sp. | reverse complement strand
CCGTCAATTTCGAGCCAACGATGGTGGGCATTTTGCTGCACGCTGAGGCGGCGTCGGGGGTTGAGGCTGATGTGTAACAAGTGATCCGCTTGGTACGTTTGCAGATTGAAGTCCATGAATTTGCACGGCAAGATGGTTTGCGGCCAGTGTAACTCAAGGATGAAACTATGTACCGGGTAGTCACCCCTCAGACGGCAAGCGAGTTAGATGCCTACTACCAGTTACGCTGGGAGCTGCTGCGTAAGCCCTTCAATTTGCCCGTCGGTTCCGAGCGGGATGAATACGATACCGTTGCCATTCACCGGCTGATGCTGGCACCTGATGGCACTCCTATTGGGGTGGGTCGTCTATTTATCGGTGGTGACGAGGCGCAGATCCGCTTTATGGCGCTGCGCCCCGAATTCCGGGGGCAGAGGTTGGGAGCCAGGATGGTGGAGGATCTCGAGCAGCTGGCCCGCAGCGAAAAGGTAAAGCGGCTAGTGATGAACGCCCGTCAGGAGGCGGTGGAATTCTATCGCAAGTGCGGTTTTCTGGAGGTGGGAGGCGGCCCCGTCTCTTTTGGCCGGATTGCCCATCGCCAGATGATCAAATCATT
The DNA here is from genome assembly GCA_051651505.1 of Aeromonas sp. Taxonomy (GTDB): domain Bacteria; phylum Pseudomonadota; class Gammaproteobacteria; order Enterobacterales; family Aeromonadaceae; genus Aeromonas. Next base: position 1,939 of record JBOFSK010000247.1, on the reverse strand, counting down.
GAGCCCGCTGCAGACCATCCAGTATCGTCCCGAGTGGTGTCAGGATCTCACCATCCGCTGGTCACGCGGGGTGCCCATCAGCGAGAAGATGGGGATGCACATTAGCCACTATGACGGTCAGACTTTTCACCTCAAGGCGAAGCTGGCAGCCAACGTCAACGTCCATGGCAGCATGTTTGCCGGCAGTATTTATAGCCAGTGCGTACTGGCAGGGTGGGGACTGATCTGGCTGCAGCTGAAAGAGGCCGGACTGGTGGGCGAGCCGGTGCTGGCTGAGAGCACCATCAAATATCATGGCCCGGTCGATGAGGAGCCGGAAGCGCGGGTGGCTCGTGAGGGGATGCCAGCGGTACTGGCGCCGCTCAAACAGGGTGACCCTGCCACCTTCAGCCTTAAGATCCAGCTGTTTAGCGGTAGCCGGTTGGCGGTTGAGTTCTGCGGTCGCTATGAGGTGCAGCCACCCCATCGCCCGGGTCAGTAACCGCGACCCAGCCCATCAAGTAACAATAAGGCCTCGTGATGAGGCCTTATTGTTACTGCTGGTCAGTGGCGGCTTGCAGGGCTTGCGCGCTGGATGCCGGCGCCGGTCGCCAGAGCGGCATGCTGTTGCCTTGTGGCGGATAACCTACCCCCGCCTCCCAACCGCATGAATCTTGGATTGGCAGCAAGCGCCAGCTGAGGGTGGGGGTCGCCAGCGGCCCGCGCCACTGACCGAGCAGCTCGGCACAGTGCTTACTGTTGAGGACCCCCAGATCGAGTTGCCACTGTTCGTTGACCAGATCGATCCCCCCTTGTAGCGCCAGCAGGTGGGTGATGGTGGCCGCGCCGGCCTGCTCGATCTGCAGCTGCCCCTTGTCGAGCTTGCCCTGCAGCTTGATGCGGTAGAAGGGGGTATCTCCCTCCTGCATTGCTTGCCACAGCTGATCCGGAGTATGGGTCGGCGGGGTCGCCCCCTTGAACCACTGATCCAGCAACGGGTCTATTTTCACCTTGTCCCAGAACGGTTCGTCGGCATCGAGGGCCACCCTGCCTTGCAGGGTCTGGCGCCACTCGTCCGCCGTCTTGCCCTGGGCGAGGTGTAAGTCGGCTTGCAGGTCGGCGGTAAGATCCGCCTTGCCGGCGAAGGAGACCGGAGAGTCAGACAGAGGGCGGAGTATCTTGCTCCACTGCGCCAGATCCAGCTTGGTTCCCTGCAATTGCAGACTGCTGCGCTGGCCCGGTGCGCGGCCCCATTGGCCACTTAGGCTGAGGGCGCCCTCATCTGGCAAGGTGCTGGTGAGCTTGCCCAGCTGCCAGGCATGGGGGGTGAGTTCCCCATCCAGCGCGCCGTTGCGGGCGCTGAGGCCATCCCACACCAGTTCAAACCACTTGCTCTCGATGCGGGCGCGGCCGAGCAGCGGGCCGGGCTGGTTATCGCGCAGGGCGAGATCGCTCAGATAGAGCTGCCAGCCGGTCAGGGACAGGGGCAGGCTATCGTCGAAGGAGAGCACCTTGAGCTTGTCGAACGCCAGCTTGCGGATATCGATCTGCGGTGGCCGCCAGCGCTGCCAATCCTGCCACCAACCCTCGGGTAGGCTGATATCCATGTTGCTCAGGGTCATATCCTTGAGGGTCAGCTGCTGCAGCTGGGTGTCGAGGGCCAGATCCAGCGTGAATGCCCCCTCGTAGGCTTTGCCTTGCAGCTCGGCATCGATCTGCTGAGGGGAGAAGGCCAGCTTGCCCTTGATCTCTTCCAGCTGGAACAGGCCTCGCCCCATGTCCGCCAGGGTGCCGGTCAGATAGCCGGTGGGCTGGCTGCCCGCCTGCCAGGTGAAGGCGGTGAGCTGGCCGTTGAAGTTGTTGAAGGAGAGCTCCTGATTGATGTCGTTGAGGCTCATATGGTCGAACTGGCCACGATCTAGCGACACGGTCTGGAGTGGAAAGTGGGCCAGTGAACTGT
>JBOFSK010000246.1:0-17735 GCA_051651505.1 Aeromonas sp. | reverse complement strand
CCAGGTCCAAACCAAGCAAGTCCCACGCATAACCGGAGTTAAAATTCAGGGCTAGTTGGGCGGTAGAGTGGCTCAGGTTCGATTCATACTCACCATTGGCGCCTTTACGGTCGCGATCACGCTGGAAGTAGAACAAGCCACCGCTTAGCTTGGCATCATCGGCAAAGGCGCTATAGGATTTGCCGTACTCTGGGCTCATCATATCTTGGGCTGCCAACGCCATACCGGGGGCGACCAGTGCGGCTACCACAGCGGCGCTTAACGCGGCGCGCTTGAAGATCACTTTTTGCATTTTATTGCTCCTGATTTTATGGACTTAGCTTTTTTGTTCTGGCAATAAGGCGCTCGCCCATTGCTCGGTATTGGCATTGCAATCGATCCCCCCGAAGGGGAAAACGTGCTGTTCATTCCCGGCGTTGGCGAGCTTGTGGTGCATCGCTAACGGGCTGGGTTGAATCATCAGCTTTTATTGTTTGTTGTGCAGAACCTTGGCGTTCGGACAACTCAAGAGTACGTTCGCGGAGCGAAATATCAATCGAAAGTTCCGTTGATGTTTCAAAACTATGACCGAGTGCAAATATTCAAGATGTGAGTCCTGTTCAATCGCCGATCATCAGCAGGTCTTGTGTGGCGCGAATGGCAACGTTTTCTTGCTGCACGCGCCGCTTCGGGCCAGGATGGTTGGCAGGCGGGTATTTTGCTGAAATTAACGGTTTGGCAACATATAAATTCGCATAACAAAAAAACTCGCGTGAGATAGCGGATTGCCTGCCATGGCACCTTGTTACAAGGCGGTTGATTCAGGTGGTTGACTCGGGCTGTGGCGCAGCCCTGTCAGGGGGGTGGAGGGCATGCCGGTTCTGTGCGGGGTGATGGCGGGGCAAACATCCAACCGTCGCGGGATGTTTGCCTATTCAGGTGGCACGATTTCAGACCGCACCATTTCAGACCGCACCATTTCAGGTAGCACCCTTTCAGGTAGCACAATGAGCCGGGAAACATCCGAGCTGTGGTGGGGGTGCGTATTGGTTATTGCTTAAGCAGTGGCTCGATAAAGCGGGCCACTTTGTCGCGGATCAGCGGTTGGGCGGCCGGGGTCGGGTGAATGCCATCGTTCATCATAAGTTCAGGGCGCAAGGCAATATCATCAATGAAAAATGGTAGCAGTGGCAATTGGTTAGCCTCGGCTAACTCGGTGAAAATTTGCTCGAACTGGCGCACATAGCGGGCGCCGTAGTTGCGGGGCAGCTGGATCTGGGTCAGGACTACCTCGATCTGCTGCTCGTTGGCCAGGGCGATCATGCTGGCCAGGTTCTGGCGGGTGATCGTCGGGGCGAAGCCACGCAGTCCATCATTGCCCCCCAGTTCGATCAGCAACCAGTCAGGTTTATGCTCTGCCAGCAAGGCGGGCAACCGGGCCTGAGCGCCTTGGGTGGTTTCACCACTGACACTGGCGTTGATCAGGCGCAGCTTGCCGCCCTCTTGCTGCCACTTCTGGTGGAGCAGCGCCGGCCAGCTCTGCGCTGCGGGCATTTGATAACCGGCGCTCAGGCTGTCACCGAGCACCAGCAGGGTCTGGGCCTGCGCCGAAGAGATCAGACAACACAATGCGAACAGCGCACGGAACATTTATTTCACTCCCATGATTGATGGTTAGTCAGGGATGAGCAACACAGGATAAACAGCATGCGTTCAACCCCCATTATTGTCGTTAAGGGCCTTGGTAAATCCGTTCGCCTCGGCCAGGAAAGTCTGACCATCCTTGAAGGGATCGATCTGCAAGTCAATAGCGGTGAGACAGTGGCGCTGGTTGGCGCCTCGGGTTCCGGCAAGTCGACCTTGCTGGGGCTGCTGGCCGGGCTTGATCTGCCCAGTCAGGGTGATATCGCGATCCTTGGTCAATCCCTCGGCCAGTTGGATGAAGAGGGGCGGGCCAGATTGCGGGCCGAGCAGATTGGTTTTGTGTTCCAGTCGTTTTTGTTGTTGCCCACCATGACCGCCCTTGAAAATGTGATGTTGCCTGCCGAGTTGCGTGGTGAGCGCGATTGTGAGCCGCGGGCGCGCGAACTGCTGGCGGCGGTCGGGCTCGCTGAGCGGTTGCACCATTTGCCGCCGCGACTCTCGGGCGGTGAGCAGCAGCGGGTGGCGATTGCCCGCGCTTTTATGACGCGCCCCAGCTTGTTGCTGGCCGACGAACCGACCGGCAAACTGGATAGCAAGACCGGCGATAAGGTGATCGAGCTGTTGTTTGAACTCAATCGCAAGCACGGCACCACCTTGGTGGTCGTGACCCATGATCATCAACTGGCTGAGCGTTGTCAGCGCCAGGTGGTGATGAATGCCGGCAAACTGGATCGCGAGGTGGTCCATGCAGCGGTGTAACACGGATAGCAACAGGCTGCACGGAGGGCATAAGCAATGATGCAGTGGCGATTGGGGTGGCGATTGCTGCGCCGGGAGGGTTTTAGCGGTGAGCTTCGCTGGTTTGTGCTGGCGTTGGCCCTGAGTGTGGCTTGTGTGTTGAGTGTGGCCTTGGTGGCCGATCGACTCGATGCCGGTCTCAAGGCGTCAGGGCGCGATTTTATCGGGGCCGATCGGGTGCTGCGCAGTGCCACGGCCATGCCCGATGGTTGGTTGACGCAAGCCCAGCAGGAGGGGTTGGCGGTGCAGACCACCGTCAGTTTTAACAGCATGCTGTTTCACGGTGATGCGCTGCAGCTCGCTGCCATTCGGGCGGTGCCGGACGGTTTTCCCTTTTATGGCAAGCTAGAGTTGACCCCGGCGCGGGCGCCTGCACCGGGTGAGATTTGGCTCTCTGCCAGGTTAATGCAACTGCTCAAGGCCAATAGTGGCGATGAGTTGGAGGTAGGCAATACCCGACTGAAGGTCGCCGGTGTGCTGGGTGAGGAGCCGGATCAGGGGTTTAGCCCGTTTTTGCTGGCGCCGCGTGCGTTAATCCACAGTGCCGATATCGATGCGACCGGGGCGCTGCTGCCCGGTAGCCGCCAGCAGTGGCGTTATTTGTTTAAAGGATCTCGTGAGGCGCTGGCCCGTTACGAGCAGTGGCTGGTGCCACAGCTGCAGGCAGGGCAGAAGTGGATCACGCCAGATGACAGTGAATCCCAGGTGGGCCGTTCATTGGCTAATGCCGAGCGTTTCTTCCGGCTTGCCTCGCTCAGCGGGGTGTTGCTCGGCGCGTTGGCGATGGGCATTGCGGTCCGTCACTTTGCCGAGCGCCAGACCAATATGGTGGCGCTGCTCAAGACGCTGGGTGCCTCCCGAGCCATGTTGTGGCAACTGATGGGTGTGTTGTTGCTGTCTCTCACCTTGATCGGGGCTTTGCTGGGGCTGGTGGCGGGCACTGCCATGCAGGGGATCACCTTGCAGCTGCTGGGGAATTTACTGCCCCCAGATCTGCCGCCCCCCTCTTGGCGCCCCTTTGCCCTGGGGGTGGCCGTCGCGCTCTTTATCACTCTGCTGCTGGCATTTATTCCTTTCTTGCGGTTGCTGAAAGTGCCGCCACTTAGGGTATTGCGCCGTGAGCTGGAGGCGGGTATTGCCCCTTGGTTGGCGTTGCCCGTCGGCTTGCTGGGCTTGTTTGCGCTGGTGTGGGGGTTTACGGCCGACGTAACCCTGGCCCTTGGCTTGGTCGGGGGGATGGGGCTGCTGATGGCGCTATTGGCGTTGATAGCAGCCTTGCTGTTGCGGCTGGGGGCCAAGGTCAAGGGCCCACACGCCTTGCGGCTGGCGTTGGCGCATCTATCGCGTGAGCGCAGCCGCGGCCTGTTCCAGTTAGCGGGCTTCTCCTTGGCGCTAATGCTGTTTGGTTTGCTGTGGGCGGCCCGGGTTGATCTGTTGGGGGAGTTTTCTGCACGACTGCCCGCCGATGCCCCTAACCGTTTTCTGGTCAATGTGGCTGAGCACGAACGCGCAGGGATTGTGGCCGATTTACTTGCCGCAGGCGCGATTACTTCCGATTTTTACCCCATGGTGCGTGGTCGCTTGACCCATATTGCCGGTGAGGCGGTCGGTGAGGGGGCCAGCAGTGGCCGTGAAGGGGTCGACCGGGAGTTGAACTTCACCACCAGCAAGGCGTTACCTGCCGATAACACCTTGGTTGCCGGTCGCTGGTTTAGCGGTGCGGGTGAGGTGTCGGTCGATAGCGAGTTGGCCAAGCGATTGAATATCAAGCTGGGAGATATGCTCGCCTTTACCATCGAAGGGCGCAGCTTTGGGGCGCGGGTCAGCAGCTTACGCAGCATCAAGTGGGACAATATGCGCCCCAACTTTTACATGATCTTCTCCGAAGATCTGCTGGCGCCGTTCGCCAGTACCTGGCTTGGTAGTTATCGCCTGCCGGCGGCGGGCCGCGCCGCCGAGGTGGAGATGATCCGCCGTCATCCCACCGTCAGTCTTATCGATGTCGATGATTTGATTGGGCGGTTGACCCAGGTCTCGGAGCAGGTGAGCCGGGCGTTGGCCTTGATGCTGGGGCTGGTGACGGTTGCCGCCTTGCTGGTGCTGCTGACCCAGACTCAGGCCAGTATGGCCGGGCGTCGGCGCGAGTTGCTGCTGATGCGCACCCTGGGTGCCAGCAGCGATTTGCTGAAAAAGATGCTGGGTTGGGAGCTGGTGGCCAGTGGCCTGCTGGCCGGGTTGTGCGCCGCCATGGTGGTGGAGTTGTGCTCCTTGGGTTTGCAGTGGTGGTGGTTCGAGGGGCAGTGGCAATTTCACTGGGCCATCTGGCTTGGTTTGCCGACCCAGGGGGCCCTCTTGGTGACGCTGGCGGGGCAGGGGATGCAGCGCCAGTTGCTGGCGGGGACCTTAAGCGATCGGTTGCGCGGTTTGGGGCAGGGGTTGTTGTAACCCTGCGAAGCGGCGTTATCGACTATCGGTGATAAGCCCACCGCAGGTTACCTCATCGGTCATGATCTGCCATCAGCCCAGCTAAACGCTGGGCTGATGGCTAGGTTGATTGTGCTATTGGCTGCGGGGCTGTGTTCGGTGCCGCTCAGGACACCGGCACCAGCAAATTGGTAAGTGCCTGTGCCAGTGTCGGGTAGGTGAAATGAAAGTTGGCCTGTTGCAGCCTTGCGGGCAGCACATGTTGCCCGGTCAGCAACAAGTCTGCGGCTTCGCCCATGGCGACGCGTAGCAGGGGGCTTGGCACAAAGAACAGGTGCGGACGGTGCAGGGTGCTCGCCAGGGTTTTACTAAATTCACGATTACTGACCGGGTGCGGCGCCGTGCCGTTGAAGATCCCTTGGCAATCTTGATGCTCGAGTAAAAACAGCAGGGCACGCACCAGATCCTGGACGTGGATCCAGCTCATGATCTGGTTGCCTGAGCCCATCGGCCCCCCGAGGCCAAGGCGATAAGGCGGCAGCATTTTGGGCAGTGCTCCGCCATCCATGCCCAGCACCAGCCCGATCCGCAAGATGCAGACCCGGGTTTGGCTGCTGCTGGCCTCTTGTGCCCGGGTTTCCCACTGCTGGCAGAGCTGGTGGGTGAATTCGTCGTGAGGGCGGCTGCACTGCTCGTCGAGTGGCTCGTTGCCCTGACTGCCGTACCAGCCGATGGCAGATGCACTTAGCAGAACCTTGGGGGGGGTGCTTGAGAGCTTGATAAGATCAACCAACTGTTCGGTCAACAGCCAGCGGCTGTCACAGAGCAGTTGTTTACGCTGCTCGCTCCAGCGACTGGCGGCGATAGGCTCCCCCGCCAGATTGATCACAGCATCGAACTTGTTGAGATCAGCGAGGCGCTCGAGCGTGTCGATCACCTGAATATCATGGCCTAACAGGGCATAAGCACGACTGCCTTGCCGGCTCAATACCACTACCTCGTGATTAACTTTGAGATGAGCCACTAGCTTGCGGCCGATAAAACCGGTTCCTCCGGTGATCAATATTTTCATCTCGGCACTCCCTGATACGTTGTTTTCACGCTCATCATCTGGTGGTGATAGAACAAGATGCGGCCGCTGGTGCTGCCTGCGTCCATCTTGTGATCATACTGGGCTGTCTGGTGTTTTTAATGACAATAGACGAAAAAAAACCAGCCAATACAAGCTGGTTTATCACTCGAGTTTATCAACTGGGTCAGAGCATGCGCCGCAACGCGCGGGCGAGTCGGGTTACGCCCTCTTCAATAGCGGCTTCATCGACGCATGAAAAACTCAAGCGCAGGGTGTTTTTGATCTCGGGACGAACATAGAAAGGGGCGCCCGGTACGAAGGCCACCTTCTCGTTGATTGCTTCATCAAACAGCGCCATGGCACTGATGTGCTCGGGCAGGGTCAACCAGAGGAACATGCCCCCTTGTGGCCGGGTGTAGCTGACGCCGGGTGGGCAGTGGCGCATCAGCGCGGCCTCCATGGCGGCCCGCTGACGGCCATAGACCTCCTTGATCTTCTCGAGATGGGCATCCAGCGAGTTGTCCATCAGGAAGCGGTGCAGCACCTGTTGGCTGAAGGCGTTGCTGTGCAGATCGGTCGCCTGTTTGGCGATGGTCGCCTTTTGGCGCAGCCAATCTGGCACCAGCATCCATCCCAGCCGAAATGCCGGTACGACAGTTTTGGAGAAGGAGCCAAGCAGCACAGTATTGTTGGGGGCCAGCTTGGCGATCGGGGGCAGGTGTTCGCCCTCGAAGCGCAGTTCACCATAAGGGTCATCTTCCACCATCAGCAGATCGTGGCGCACCAAGCGTTCGGCCAGCGCCTCGCGGTTGGCGCGGCTGTAGGAGACGCCGCTTGGATTTTGGAAGTTGGGTACGCCGTAAAGCAGTTTGGCATTGGAGCCTTGCTCCAGCAGCGCATCGAGTGCGGCCAGATCCAGGCCATCGGTGGCGAGGGTGATAGGCTTGAAGGCCGGTTGATAGACAGAGAATGCCTGAATCGCGCCAAGGTAACCGGGCTCTTCAATGATAAGATCTTGGCCCTCGTCGATCAGTACCTTGCCCAGCAGATCCAGCGCCTGTTGCGAGCCGCTGGTGATCAGAATGTTGTCCGGGTTGACCTGCATGCCGTGGCGGGTGAGATAGCGATCGGCGATATAGTGGCGCAGCGGCGCAAACCCTTCGGTGGCGGCATATTGCAAAGCGCTTGCGCCTTGCTCACGCAGTACATCCTGGCAGGCCTGGTCGATCCCCTTGACCGGAAACAGGTGGGGATTGGGCAGGCCACCGGCAAAGGAGATGATCTCGGGGTTGGTGGCAACTTTAAGAATTTCTCGGATAAAGGAAGGTTCGACTTTCTCGAAGCGCTGGGCAAAAAAAGGCTGCATAAACCACTCTCTCGGCAGGTGGGCGGTCGCTCCATTTGACCGCCAGGTTATGCGTTTGTATCAGATTTCAGCAATCAGGCAATCATTGTCACAACTTTCGGCAGAAAATGGCTTAATTGATGCCAATTCGGATTATATTGGTTGATCAAACCGGGTCCGGCGCTCACGAACAAGCCAGCTTGATAACGCAATGGCATATTTGTTGTGTGAAACACTTGCGCCTTGGGCCCATCTTGGGATAATTCGCACCCCTGTTGGCGCTGATTGATGAGATAACGAGCGATTTATTATGCCTGTGACCCAAGATGTATTTAACGAAGACGGCACCTTTATGCGCAAGATCCGCAGCTTTGTCCGTCGTGAAGGCCGCCTGACCAAAGGGCAGGAGAAGGCGCTCGAAGAGCTCTGGCCGGTCATGGGTATCGATTTTGCGCCAGCACCGCTCGATTTGGTTGCTCTGTTTGGTCGTGACGCACCTGTGGTGCTGGAGATCGGTTTTGGCATGGGGGCCTCTCTGGTGGAGATGGCCAAGAATGCCCCGGAGAAAAATTTTATCGGTATTGAAGTACATTCCCCGGGTGTGGGTGCTTGCCTCGGTACTGCGCAGGAAGCCGGCGTGACCAACCTGCGGGTCATCTGCCACGATGCAGTCGAAGTGCTGGAGCACATGATCCCCAACGGTTCGCTGGCATGTCTGCAGCTGTTTTTCCCGGACCCTTGGCACAAGAGCCGTCATCACAAGCGCCGTATTGTGCAGAGCGCATTTGCGCAAGATATTCGCCAAAAGTTGGCTATCGGGGGCGTATTCCACATGGCCACCGACTGGGAAAACTATGCGGAGCATATGCTGGAAGTGATGAGCGCCGCCGAGGGGTACCAGAATACCTCTGCTTCCGACAATTGGGTGCCTCGTCCGGACTGGCGCCCGCTGACCAAATTTGAACAACGTGGCCATCGTCTGGGCCACGGGGTGTGGGATCTGATTTTCAAACGCGTTAGCTAATCAGCTAACGTGTCCACTAAGCTAGCGTATCAACTAACTTGAGGAGCTATCATGGCCAATCGTAGCCGACGTCTGCGTAAGAAACTGCGCGTCGATGAATTCCAGGAAATGGGATTCGACATCAGTTTTAACTTCCCGGTCGGCACAGCCGAAGCGTCCATCGATGCAGTGGTCGATGCGATGATCGATGAAGTGGTTGAACCCCGTCGCCTGGCCTTTGCCGGTTCTGGCCATCTGGCTTGGGAAGGGATGATCTGCACTCAGCAACTGGGCAAGTGCACCGAAGAAGACCGCGCAGTACTGAAATCCTGGCTGGAAGGCAAAGGGATGGAAGCCGTGGTGGTCACTGAGTTGTTTGACCTTTGGTATGGTGAGCCGGCCTGATCCGACACGCTTTATCGTAGGTGACTAGAAAAATCCCGCCACTGGCGGGATTTTTGTCAGTGGGGATGGGATCCCCACAGCTGTTGTGGTTATGGAATCGTGTATGGTGTTGTCATCTGAATTACTGGCCAGTATTTTGGCCGAAGTGCGTCCGCTGCTTGGGCAAGGCAAGGTCGCCGATTATATTCCGGCGCTGGCCCATGTGCCTGCTGATCGGCTCGGGATTGCCGTCTACACCGTCGAAGGTGAGCTGTTCACTGCCGGCGATGCCGGTGAGCCCTTTTCTATTCAAAGTATCTCCAAGGCCTTGAGCCTGACCCTGGCGCTCACCCTCTATCAAGAGGAGGAGATCTGGGCCCGAGTCGGCAAGGAGCCCTCCGGTCAGCCGTTTAACTCTCTCATTCAGCTTGAATTCGAGCAGGGCATTCCCCGCAACCCCTTTATCAATGCCGGTGCCCTGGTGGTGAGCGATCTGCTGGAGACCCGGCTTACGGCTCCCCGTCAGCGCACCCTGGAGTTGGCGCGCCGCCTCAGTGGTAATCCGGCCATCATGGCTGATCAGGTAGTAGCCCGCTCGGAATATCAGCACGCTGCCCGCAACGCCGCTATCGCCTACCTGATGAAGGCCTATGGCAACTTCGAAAATGACGTGGACAAGGTGCTGCAAAGCTATTTCAATGCCTGTGCTATTCGCATGAGTTGTGTCGATCTGGCGCGGACATTCATCTATTTGGCCAACCGTGGCGTACCCTTGGGTGATAGCGAACCGCTGCTACCTGGGCGCACCACCAAGCAGGTCAATGCCCTGCTCGCCACCTGTGGTCTCTATGACGAGGCCGGTGATTTTGCCTATCGGGTCGGCATGCCCGGCAAATCGGGGGTGGGTGGTGGGATCATTGCCTTGATCCCGGGTGAGCTCTGCGTCTGTGTCTGGTCGCCAGAACTCAACAAGGCCGGCAACTCGCTGGCGGGTACGGCGGCGCTGGAGTTGCTGGCTGAGCGGCTGGGCCGCTCTATTTTTTAACCTTGTTCACGATGAACCGAGACATCACCATGAAACGATATTTTCGCTCGCTGCAGGCCGTGTTGGCGACCTTACTGCTCTGGTGCGCACAGCCGGCCTTGGCAGGGGAGTTGCTACAGCTCTCGTTGGCCGATGCCAAGGCCAAGCAAGCCGTTATTGTAGATACCCGCGCCAGTCATTTTTATCAGGGCTGGCCGATGGAAGGGGAGAAGCAGGGGGGGCATGTGACCGGCGCCGCGCACCTCTTTGCCGAGTGGAAATACAGCGATGAAGAGTGGCCAACGGCGCTTGCCAGCAAGGGGCTGAAGGCTGATCGTCCGGTTGCACTGTACGGTGCGCCGCGGGAAGTGGCCGAGGTCGCCCGTCAACTGCAAAAACAGGGCATTGAGCAGTTGTTTGAGTTGCAGGGTTGGCAAACGATGCCACGGGAGCAGCTGGCTCGCTGGCAGCAATTGGTCCACCCGCACTGGCTGGCAGATTTGCAAGCGGGCAAGCCGGTTGCAGCCGCACCTAAGGGTGACTGGAAGCTATTTGAAGTCGATTGGGGTTCACCCAAGGCCTACCTTATCAGCCACATTCCGGGGGCGGGTTATATTGATACCAATCGCCTGGAGCAAGAGGATCTGCTGTGGAACAAGGTCCCCGATGAGATGCTCAAGACGTTGCTATTGGAAAATGGCATTCGTCACGACACCACCGTTATCCTCTATGCGCGTAATACCATGGCGGCGGCGCGCGCCGCATTCTTGATGATGTATGCCGGGGTGAAAGACGTACGTCTGTTGGATGGTGGTTTCGATAGCTGGACGCGGCAACGTTTGCTCACCCAAGCGGGTTTACCCAACACATATCAGCCAGTATCGGCATTTGGCATCGCTATACCGGCGCATCCCGAGTACTACACAACCCTCGATCAAGCCAAGGCCCTGCTTAAGCAGTCCGATAGCGCCTTGGTGAGTATTCGCACCTGGGAGGAGTTTGTTGGTAACACCTCCGGCTACAGCGATATCAAGGCAAAAGGCGATATTCCCGGGGCCAAGTGGGGTCGTGGCGGGATCGATGCCAACAGCATGAGTGATTTTCACAATCCTGATGGCACCATGAAACCGGCCCGTGAAATTCTCGCTATGTGGCAGGAGTGGCAGATTGAACCCGCCCAGCAGACCGCCTTTTATTGCGGTACCGGCTGGCGGGCTTCTGAAGCCTTCTTCTACGCCTGGCTGATGGATTGGCAGCGCATCAGCGTGTTCGACGGCGGTTGGCTTGAGTGGAGCCAGGATCCGCATAACCCGATCGTGACCGGTGAGCGTCAGCCTGCTAAGTAATAGGCACTGGTTTATACCGTGGTTCTAAACAGGCCGGCAGATTGCCGGCCTGTTTATCTAAAATATGGATTGACCGTCATCAATGGCAAGCAGATCAGGTCTGTGGGTGATCTGACACTTTCTGTCATTTATGTGGCAAATATCGCCAGTTTTGCAGCAGATATGCCTATTTTCGCCGATATTCTTGCTGAGGTTCAGCCTCTGTTAGGCTTCTTGCGATAGGATAGTTGCAATTGTTACCGGAGGTTTTATGTCTAAGTCTATGTTCAATTCCCGTTTGTCAGTGCGTATGTTGCTGGGTGGCGCCCTGCTGGTAGCTGCTTCTGCTGCTAATGCTGGTCAGTTTACTTTGGGTCGTACTGTGTTGCTCGATGGTGGCCGTGCTGCCATTGTTCCCGTGCCCATGTGCCGCATGGTCGATGGGATCAAGATCAAAGCTGAACGCGATGTCGAGATCAAGCGGGTGGTACTGACCTTTAAAAACGGTGGCAAGAAGAATATTAACTTCAACCGTAAACTGCGTAAAAACGAAGAAACTCAATGGCGTAAGCTGGAGATGGATCGTTGTGTTGACTCCATCAAGGTGTACGGCAATTCAGAGCGCAGCACCGGCGGGATTAAAGTTTTCGGTCGCAACTAAGCAGTCTGTGACGGTAAATAATAAGGGCGAGCCAGAGTGGTTCGCCCTTTTTTTATTATTTTTTCGGACGAAATGGCTTGATCACCGTCTCGTCGCACTCGAGGTAGGGCCCTTCCATCAAATCGATGCAATAGGGGATCGCAGGGAATACTGCATCCAGACATTCGCGGATCGATTTGGGTTTCCCCGGTAGATTGACGATCAGGGTGTCAGCTCGTAGCCCTGCGGTCTGGCGCGACAAAATAGCGGTCGGCACAAACTTGAGTGACTCGGCCCGCATCAGCTCGCCAAACCCCGGCATCATGCGATCGCAAACCGCTTCGGTCGCTTCCGGGGTGACATCTCGCTTGGCCGGGCCGGTGCCGCCGGTGGTGACGATGAGACAGCACTGCTCTTCATCGGCCAGCCGGATCAGGGTCGCTTCAATCTGATCCTGCTCATCTGGGATCACCTGATAGACGGCTTCCCACTCAGAGGTCAGATACGTATTTAAGGTATCGATGATGGCCTTACCAGAGAGATCTTCATAGATACCTGCACTGGCGCGATCGCTGACGGTAATGATACCGATTTTTGCCTTGCTCATAGGGAGCCTCTCAATGGGATAAGTGGCATTTAAAATAACATAATCAGTAAGATATGTTAAATAAACGGAACTGTCGTGATAGTGAAACAACCGGTAGTCGGTGGTCTAATGAGGCTTGCTGGCCGGCGGTAAATTTTATTTGAAAATTAAAAAAATAAAAATCTTTGTAAAATGTATAAGTGATCTTTAGTCGGCGCTTTAAATGTAATTACTTGATCCTGAACGTAATAAATATGCTCCATCTGACAATGTCAGAAACATTTGCCATCCCGACAGATTGAACCTTGCTCACCGGCATCCTATACCCAGAGCTATATGGGGCGGGGGCGTGCTGGTATGGCCCTGCTGTGTACCATGGATTCGAGAGCAGGGAGGAGGGCATATGGAACTGCCTGATTTTGATACGTTGAAAGATTTGGCTGTGAATGATCCTTTGCAGTTGGAGCGGATCCTGCAAGAGCAGGTCGCGCTCTTGTTAGCCCAGACTAGCCCGGATCAGCAGCGGCGTTTGCGCGGGTTGCAATTTAAGATTGATGCGCAGCGTCAGCTGGCGAAAAATCCCCTCGACAGTTGTATGCGGATAGCCGACATGATGTGGGGATCTTTTTATGCCCTGCGCACTGAGTTGAACGAATTACAGCAGAGCAGGTGTCGGTCTGACACCCAGCGCACTGGCAACATAATCTGTTTGGCTGATTATCGACCCCGCAAATAGTCTGGATAAGCCGGCAGGATAAATATGTTACCAAGCAGTGATCCGCCCAAATAATGTCACTCAATAAAGGTTGATTTATTGTTGTTTATTTTAATGGTGAGGGGAGTGGCGCTGTGCTGATGTTTCATATTCTATTTATTTTGATACATCATCATGCCAGTGGCGGCACTAGATGAATAACAGCAAAAGTTAGGCTAGTATGGCCGACACTTTTATTGTTACGACTCGAAGGGAATATGAGAAGTATCACGCCAGTACGGGTGTTATCGCGGGAGCAACAAACAGACATCACCCGCATTATTGTCAAGGCGGCTCAGATGTTGGCCCAATTCGGGGCAGAGAGCCGGATCATCGAGCAGACCACAGTGCGTCTTGGGATTGCCTTGGGCTTGGAGAGCGTTGAGATGGCGATCTCCGCCAGTGCGATCGTGCTGACCAGCCTCCATCAAGGGAGTTGTGTCACCACCACTCGCCGGGTGCGTGAGCATGGTATCAATATGCAGGTGGTGTGCGAGATCCAGCGGATCTGTATCATGGCCGAGAAAACCCTTATCAACGCCGATGAGGTTTGTCAGCGGCTCGACACCATAGTTCCTTTTCACTATCACCCCTGGTTAGTCGTGCTGATGGTGGGTCTCTCTTGTGGTGCTTTTAGCGTGCTGTTTGGCGCTGATGTCCCTGTTTTTCTGGTGACCTGTTTTTCGGCGGCGGTGGCGATGCGGGTGCGTCAGTTGATCGCGCGTCATCACCACAGCCCGCTCATCAACTTTGCCGCCACCGGTTTTATCGCTACCTTGCTCTCCTCCAGTGCCACCTTTTTTGGCTGGGGTGAGCAGCCCTATTTGGCGATGGCAGCCAGCGTGCTGCTGCTGGTACCGGGTTTCCCGCTGATCAATGCGGTCTCCGACATGGTCAAGGGCTACTTCAACATGGGGTTAGCCCGCTGGGGCACCGCCACCCTGCTCACTATCAGTGCTGCGATCGGGATTATTCTGGCCATGTCGGTCACTGGCATCTGGGGGTGGAAAGTATGATGGACTTGCTCTGGCTACTGGCCAAGGATGCCTTCTGGTCCTCCATTCCGGCGGTGGGGTTTGCCATGTTATTCAATGTGCCGCCGCGGATGCTGAAATATTGTGCCATGGGTGGCGCGCTGGCCCATAGCCTGCGTACCCTGCTGATCCACTACGGCATGCCCATCGAGTGGGCGACCCTGGCGGCGGCGACTACGGTCGGCTTTGTCTGCGTCTACTGGTCCCAACGGCTGTTGGCGCCGCGTCCGGTGTTCAGCGTTGCCTCGATTATTCCGATGATCCCGGGCAGCTATGCCTTCAAGACCATGATTGCGGTGGTAGAGCTCAACATCAATGGTGTGACCATGGAGTTAATCCAGAGTGCGGTGGAAAACGGTCTTAAGTCGCTGTTTATCGTCGGTGCCCTCAGTTTCGGTTTGGCTATTCCGTCTCTGGTCGTGTATCGTAACCGCCCCATTATATGAATGGTGAAGTGAGATACTGATACCGTGAAGATTTCTATGATTGCTGCCCTCGCGAAAAAGCAGGTGATCGGCAAGAATAACCTGATGCCTTGGCATATGCCTGCTGACTTGGCCCACTTCAAGCGTGTCACCCTCGGTAAACCGGTATTGATGGGGCGCAAGACCTTCGAATCCATCGGTCGACCGCTGCCCGGACGGCGCAATCTGGTGATCAGCCGCAATCCCGACTATCAGGCTGAGGGCATTGAGGTGGTGGGCTCCGTCGAGGCGGCGCTGGCGCTGTTGGCAGGCAGCTCGGTGGAGGAGTTGATGGTGATCGGTGGTGGTCATCTCTATGCCGAGATGTTGCCGAGCGCGGATTGTCTCTACCTGACCCGCATCGATCTGGCGGTGGAGGGGGATACCCGCTTCCCTGCTTTTGACGATGGTCAGTGGCAACGCGTTGATTGCGAGAGCCACCCTGCCGATGAGAAGAACCCGCACCCCTATCGCTTCGAGACCTGGCAGCGCCGCTGACGGACGAATGCTAATGGGCAAATAACAACAAGGGCATCTTCGGATGCCCTTGTTGTTCTGTTGGGTTTTCAAGACGGGATTAGATGCCTGAGCCGTCGTTTTCGCCGTTTTCCTCGTGCAGGCCGCACTCGCGCTTGAGGCCGAAGAAGCGGGTTTGCTCCTCGCTCATGCCCGGCTCCCACTTGGTGGTGGTGTGGACATCACCCACCGAGAGGTAACCCTGCTCCCACAGCGGGTGGTAGGGGAGGTCGAACTCCTTGAAGTAGTAGAAGACGTCTTTGTTGCTCCAGTCGATCACCGGCAGGAACTTGAAGCGGCCACGCTGGACGCCCAGCACCGGCAGCTTGCCACGGCTGCCGGACTGCTCCCGGCGCAGGCCGGAGAACCAGGTCTGGGCGCCGAGCTCGCGCAGGGCGCGGTCCATCGGATCCACCTTGTTGAGCTGGTTGTAGCGGGTGATCCCCTCCACCCCTTGCTCCCACAAGAGGCCAAATCGCGCCTCCTGCCAGGCCGGTGACAACTCGGCCCGATAGATCTTGAGATTTAGCGCGAGGCGCTCGGTCAGCTCATCGATAAAGCGGTAGGTCTCCGGGAACAGATAACCGGTATCGGTCAGCACCACCGGCACATCGGCCCGCTCGCGGCTTACCAGATGGAGCATCAGTGCCGCCTGAATGCCGAAGCTCGACGACAGCACATGCTCCCCCGGCAGATTGGCCAGGGCCCAGCGCACCCGCTCGGGGGCGCTCATGGTATCCAGCTCCCGGTTGAGGGGGGCTAGCGCCTCGGCCTGCTCTTCGCGACTCAAGGCTAGCAGGGCGTTGAGGTCGAGCCTGCTGTCGGCGGTGCGCGCCAGCTGCTCTGTATCGGTCTGATCAGGCTGCATAGAAGTCCCTCGCAGAATCGATAACGGGGGCAATCACCCCAACCCGGATCACGAAGTCGCCGAAGCACTCACCCTGATTGCGCTCGGTGGCCCAGCGGCCGATCAGCCTGTCGAGTTCGGCCAGGATCTGCTGCTCGGTAATGTTCTCCTGATAGAGGCGCGGAATGCGAGTGCCCTCCAGGTTGCCCCCCAGATGGAGGTTGTAGCGCCCCGGCGCCTTGCCCACCAGACCTACTTCCGCCAGCATGGCGCGGCCGCAGCCGTTGGGGCAACCGGTGACCCGGAAGATGATGGCGTCATCTGCCAGCCCATGTTTGGTGAGCAGGCCCTCGATGTCGGTGACAAACGCCGGCAGCATACGCTCCGCTTCAGCCATCGCCAGCGGGCAGGTGGGCAGGGCCACACAGGCCATGGATTGCTTGCGCTGCTCGCTCACGCCGTCATCCAGCAGGCCATATTGGCGGGCCAGGGCTTCGATGCGGGCTTTCTCACCGGCAGGCACCCCTGCGATGATCAGGTTCTGGTTGGCGGTCAGGCGAAAATCCCCCTGATGTACCTTGGCGATCTCCAGCATACCGGTTTTGAGCGGCTTGCCCGGGAAGTCCAGCAGGCGACCATTCTCGATAAACAGGGTGAGGTGGTGTTTGCCGTCGATCCCTTCCACCCAGCCGAAGCGATCGCCACGGCTGGTGAACTCATAGGGGCGAACCGGCCCGAACTGGATGCCGGCGCGGTTCTCCACCTCGGCTTTGAACGCCTCGACACCGACGCGCTCGAGGGTGTACTTGGTCTTGGCATTCTTGCGGTTGACCCGGTTGCCCCAGTCGCGCTGGGTGCTGACCACGGCAGCTGCCACCTCCAGCACATGGGAGAGCGGAATAAAGCCAAAATCGCTCGCCTTGCGCGGATAGGTGCTGGTGTCGCCGTGGGTCATGGCGAGGCCACCGCCCACCAGCACGTTGAAGCCCACCAGCTTGCCGTGATCACTAATGGCCACGAAGTTGAGATCGTTGGCGTGGATATCCACATCGTTGTGAGGCGGGATCACCACAGTGGTCTTGAATTTGCGCGGCAGGTAGTTGGAACCCAGGATTGGCTCCTCATCCTGCCCCAGTTTTTCACCGTCCAGCCAGATTTCCACGTAGGCGCGGGTCTTGGGCAGCAGGTGCTCGGAGATCTTCTTGGCCCACTCGTAGGCCTCCTGATGCAGTTCGGACTCCACCGGATTGCTGGTGCAGAGCACGTTGCGGTTCACGTCGCCCGCGGTGGCAATACTGTCGATGCCGGTACTATTGAGGGTCTGGTGCATCAGCTTGATGTCACGCTTGAGCACCCCGTGAAACTGGAAGGTTTGACGGGTGGTCAGGCGAATGCTGCCGTAGAGACTGTGCTCCTCGGCAAACTTGTCGATGATCTGCCACTGGGCCGGGGTGATGATCCCTCCCGGCAGGCGGGCACGCAGCATGACGTTGTGCAGCGGCTCCAGCTTCTGGGCGGCGCGCTCCGGGCGAATGTCGCGGTCATCTTGCTGGTACATGCCGTGAAAGCGGATCAGCTGGAAGTTGTCGCCGTTGAAGCCGCCGGTGAGCGGGTCTTGCAGATCCTGCTCTATGGTGCCACGCAGGAAGTTGCTTTCGCGCTTGAGGCGCTCGTTGTCGGCCAGCGGTCCTTCGACTGGACCGGCTTTTTGTTGCGAGACAGGTTGTTTGCTCATCAATAGACATCCCTTTGGTAACGTTTGGCACGACGCAATTCACTCAAATACTCTTCTGCTTCCTCACGGCTCTTGTGACCGTGTTCGGCAATCACATCCAGCAGGGCCTCCTGCACATCCTTGGCCATCTTGTTGGCGTCACCACACACATAGAAGTGAGC
>JBOFSK010000245.1:0-2268 GCA_051651505.1 Aeromonas sp. | reverse complement strand
AACTTGTAAACTGTAAGTAGCATTGTATTAAACATTTTGAATATTTTAAATATAAATTCGCATTCACCGATTTATTTGTATATATGGCAGCTGTGTTTGCCCTGGCAGCCAAGAGCATTGGGGTTGAGTTGCCATCACGGCTGGATGATTGGTTTCTGGGTGCTGAGCGTGACACTAAGCCACGTCCAGCCCCAGTCCCTGTCTTCCCGGAGGTGCACAAGGAGCTGACCAAATCGTGGATGTCCCCTTTCTCGGCCAGACCACGATACACCGGCTCCTCCGTCCTCACTACCCTCGATGAGGATCCAGCAGGAGGGTACACCGTGGTCCCCCAGGTGGAGAGAGCGATTGCGGTGCACCTCTGCACGCAAAGCACAGCCACTTGGTGGGGCTGTAGAAAGGCTCCGTCCTGGGCCTGTAAGTTTTCTCAAGTAAATTTGAAAAATCTGCGCAAGGGTGGTCCCAACCCGGAGGCCATGTCCACATTAGTGGTCCAGCAGTGCCACTTATGGCTCAACCTGGCAGAGATGCAGGATGCTGAGAAAGTGCACTTTCTCGACGCCCCCATTTCCCAGGTTGGTCTCTTTGCAGACACCATCAAAGAATTGCAGGCCACTCGCAGGAAGTGGCACCACCAGCCCATCATCAGTCTCCCAAGGACCCTCGAAAGGCTTCGAAATGAAACTGAGATTGGCGACCCAGTTAGGAGGGACCAGCTGACTAGCCTAGTTCTGTTTCCGGCGGGGGAAGGGGAGGGGGTGGGGTGCTGCTCCGCTCCGGCTGTCTGCCACTTGGAACTCCAGTTCCTGTACTCGTCAGATGCTTCTTTGACAGATCTGGGGGACAAGACACTTAGTGCTCCATATGTTGTGGCTTCCTTCTCGCCCGCATATGTGTATTAGTCCAGTGCTCTGCTCCTAATAAGGATTCAGTGTTTCCCCTAGACAGATCTGTCGCTTGTTTCTGTGCTTGGTAGTTCTCCCCCTATTTTGGTGCTCACCACAGAAACCTTCCCTATGTAGTACTTCCTTCAATACAGTATGTCTACAGGTTGTTTTTCCACGTCACCTCTCCTTCGTGTAGGATGTGGTCTCTGTAGTGTTCTTTCCTCACTCTGGGAAACGAACGTTTCCCCAACGTTAACAACCAGGACATGTTTTAACTGCTATTTAATCTTACTTTCTCCGAATGAAAAAAACGTTTACCGGTTGTGGTGACTTCTGACTTACATGGCGGCTCTCCCGGATGTTGGAGAGTGAGATCATAAGTCTTGGGCATTGGAAGGTTACGAGGAGGAGAGATGCATTTGGTTGTGGCACGTTAGGCTTGCAAAATCTGTGCCCCCATGGACTCGTAACACAGTTCATCAGCTTTGGCGTTTAGTATAGGGACCCCTAATGTCGGACTTCGATGAGGGTTACCATACGTTACTGAGGCGTTTCATTACAATAGGCTAATTTAATCAAAAGTCATGAGCATTTTTGGAAATTTCTTTATAAGTTTTGACCACAAGGTGGCGCTGCCCCGAAACTTTTGAATACCATCAGGGCATGTTGCTGAAGACACATACTGAGTTTCATAGCAATATCCGAATGTGCTCGTAAAATATAGCATTTACGACAAAATTCAGAGTGGCTGATATGGGAACACTGGGTGTGGTTAGAGTTTTGTGACTTATGGCCAAATCATTCAGAAGTTGCTGGGAGACGCAACTTTTCGGCTTTGTTTAAAAACAGCCCAAATTGACAATGCTGTGTCTAAAAATGGTTAATTAATATATTTTAACTGTTTTTTTGAACTTTTATATAAAATGAATATCACATTTGCAATTGTGGCAAACTCCACTTTTCCTCGCAGCATATTGCTTTACGGTTTTATGTTATAAACACAAAAACACAAGAACTCATACAGGGGCTTGAATTTTGGGGGCTGTTGACTAAACTGGCTGTATTGAGATGTTTTAATAGTGGTATCATTTCGCAGCAGTGACAAACAGTGCTGAAGTTTAGAGCAAACACAATCATTACCTTGCTGTCGCTCACCAATGTAGGCAGGTCAGGCAAACTGCGCTTTGCACCTTTAGCATGGCTAGAATAGCGCTGGTTCTCCCGTGTTCGAAATGACAAGCATCATACAACACATTTTGCATGTTGCATCTCCCGGGTCTTGCTCTTTCTCAAGCCATGTATTGTACTTTTCCAAGTGAAGTCAAACATTCTTACATTTAAGTACGTGTTGCAACTAGCAGGCGTTATGACACGCGTCACG
>JBOFSK010000244.1:0-6893 GCA_051651505.1 Aeromonas sp. | reverse complement strand
CGGGCATCACCCAGGTAGGCGAACTTGATTTGATCCAGACGCTTGCCCTTGCCGTGCTCCAGCATGGTCATGAAGTCGGCCAGGATCTGGGTCGGGTGGAATTCGTTGGTCAGGCCGTTCCAGACCGGGACACCGGCATGGGCGCCCAACTCTTCCACGATCTCTTGGCCATAGCCGCGGTATTCGATGCCGTCATACATGCGCCCCAGTACACGGGCGGTGTCCTTCATGGACTCCTTGTGACCGATCTGGGAACCGCTTGGGCCGAGGTAGGAGACTTGCGCCCCCTGGTCGAAGGCCGCCACTTCAAACGCACAGCGGGTGCGGGTAGAAGTCTTCTCGAAAATCAGGGCGATGTTCTTGCCGGTCAGGTGTTTGCGCTCATAGCCACCGTATTTGGCTTTTTTCAGGTCGATGGCCAAGTCGATCATGTATTGGATTTCGCGTGGGGTGAAGTCCAGCAGTTTCAGGAAGTTACGGTTACGCAGATTAAAAGCCATGATGAGTTCTCTCTATCTTTGTTACAGACCAATTCGGGCAGTAGTGTTGACTACGCATTCTCAGTACAGATTCGTTAACTAGGCATGTTCGGTGCGAGTGGCGACGATATTGGTACCGGCTTCGCCCTTGAGGATAGCGAGGCCATCTTCCAGCGAGCCGATGCCGACCATGCCACCGGTCGCTTTGACAAATTCACAGGAGGCTTCGACTTTCGGTCCCATGGAGCCTGCGTCGAATTTGACCCCGGCCAGCTCGTCCGGGCTGGTGACCCGCAGCGGATGCTGAGTCGGCTTGCCCCAATCCAGGTAGACGGCATCGGCATCGGTCAGGATCAGCAGGGCGTCGGCCTTGATCTGCTTGGCCAAGTAGGCGGCAGACATGTCTTTGTCGATCACCGCTTCGATACCGGTCAGGCTCTGGCCATCCCAGGTCACCGGAATGCCACCACCACCGGTACAGATGATGAGGTGGCCCTGAGCAATCAGGGTTTCGATGGCATCACCTTCGATGATGCGCTGGGGCAGCGGGGACGGCACCACGCGGCGGAAGAACTTGCCATCAGCCTTGACCACCCAGTGTTTCTCTTCTGCCAGCGCGCGGGCTTCCGCTTCGTCATAGACGGGGCCGATAAATTTGGTCGGATTGGCAAACGCCGGATCCTGGGGATCAACCTGCACCTGAGTCAGCAGCGCAGTAACGTTGCGGCTCGGCATCAGATTTTTCAGCTCCTGGATCAGCATGTAGCCGATCATGCCCTGGGACTCGGCACCCAGCACATCCAGTGGATAAGGAGAGACCTTGGTGTAGGCACTGTTTTGCAGAGCCAGCAGGCCGACTTGCGGGCCGTTGCCATGGACCAGCACCACGTTGTACTCCTGCGCGATCAGGGCGATGGTCTTGGCGGCCGTGGCGATGTTATTGCGTTGGATGTCCGCCTCAAGGGGCTCACCACGACGGAGCAGTGCATTGCCACCCAGAGCGACGACGACAGTTGGTTTTTTCATAATAGTTAATCTCGATTTTGGGTCTGTGTGGCGCCAGCCTCTGCCGGCGCCATGCCGTCTCATCAGATGCTGTCGCGTTCCATCGGGCAGCTCATGCAGCGGGCACCGCCGCGGCCACGGCCCAGTTCATCACCCGGAATGGAGAGCACTGTGATACCGGCCTTGTCATATTTCTCGTTGGTGTAGGTGTTACGCTCATAACCCACCACCACCCCGGGACGTACGGTCAGCACGTTGTTGGCATCGTTCCACTGCTCGCGTTCGGCTTCGAAGCTGTCACCGCCAGTAGTGATGAGCTTGAGCTGATCCACCCCCAGCGCCTTCTCGATGGCGGTCACGAAGTAACCCTCTTCCTTGATGTTCATGCCGGTGGCACCGCCCGGCGTCAGACTCCAGCACTGCAGATCTTTGCGAACCACTTCTGGATAAACGGAGAAGGTATCTATATCCATGTGAGTCATGACGGTATCCAGGTGCATGCAGCTACGGTGTTTCGGCAGCTCCATGGCGATGACCTGTTTGGCCTGACCATGTTTGAACAGGCTGCGAGCCAGATGCTCGACCCCTTGTGGCGTAGTACGCTCAGACATTCCGATCAGCACAGCACCGCGGCCGATGACCAGTACGTCCCCCCCCTCAATAGTGGCGTTGTCGTAGTCATGGTCTTGGTCACCGAAATACTTGATGAAGTCCTGCCCGGCAAACATCGGGTGCCAGCGGTAGATAGCCTTCACATGGTTGGTTTCGCGGCGACGAGCCGGCTTGGCCATCGGGTTGATGGATACGCCACCGTAGACCCAGCAGGAGGTATCACGGGTAAAGAGGTGGTTAGGCAGCGGCTCAATGATGAAATCGGTTGGGGTGTGCATGCCAACAACCATGTTGACGCCGCGGTGGGGCATCTCGGAGTAGGTCAGGCCACCCGTCAGAATCCGGGCCAGCTCACGGTGCGGCATATCAGCCAGGAAGCAACGCACATCGTTGGCTAAAGAAGAGCCGAGGCGATAATCGGAGACCTGATGTTGCAGCAGCCAGGTTTTGGCTTCCGGCACATCCAGGGTTTCGGCCAGCATATTAGTCAGCAGGAAAACTTCGACATTCTGATCGCGCAGTACCTGAGCGAATTTGTCGTGCTCCTGACCGGCACGCTCAACCGACAAGACATCATCGAACAGCAGGTCCTGGCAGTTGGAAGGGGTCAGACGCTTCAGACTGAGGTTGGGGCGGTGCAACATGACACGGCGCAATTGGCCAACTTCAGAACCTACATTAAATTTGCTCATGATTATATTCCGTCTAGCAGTGGTCCCTGCGAGTGATTGAATAGATTCCTTCTATTCATGCTCGTGGCTAAGGCGGGATATTCTTTATATAGGGTAATCGGCTTATGTTCTATCCTGCCCTTGCCTTTCGATACCGAGGTTAGACCTGCGAAACCACGCAAACTCAGACATTGATCACATTCAATCTGAACTGAATATATTCATCGTTCAATCTATGATCCCAGTAGCAAATCGCATATTTTCTATCCAGCGGGTACTGAATAGTCATGCGTTATCACCCCGCTATATTTCAGGTTGATTCGTTTTTTATTCATTCATGGTCACTGGCTGGATTAAAAGAAAAAAATAACAAACCATTTAAAATCAATGCGATGAACCTAATTAAATATGAGTTTTGAATATTATCGTCTCGCTATTGAATACCTCAGCATCACCAGCGGTGCGCAGAAGAAATAAAAACTCACATCCCTACACTTCATTGCATAAAATTTTTCTTGTCCCAGATCATGGCATTAATGCCACCCCCGTCGCGTCCTGCCTTGTGCGCCCCCTCCCTCCCTATCCAATTCAACTCAATATGCACAAAGTGCGCATCGAGGCTGCTAACTATCTCGGCGAATCATCACAACACCGTTTAATACTTTTTTCATTAGCTGAATTTATTGGTCTCACCTTGCGCTGGCGCCAACCTCGACTTAACTCAGACAGTGATCCAGATCACATATGGATGGTTTAACCAAGGAGTTGTTATGAAGATGAAACCCATGCTGCTGCTCGCGACACTGATGCTCTCTGCACTGCCAACCCTCAGTCAGGCTGAAGGCGCCCCCGCCATCCCTATGGTGGTCTGCCATGTCGACCAAGCCCCTCAAATGCTGGTACCGGCATATATCTGCCGCAAGCTTGAGGGCCGTATTCATTACTAACCCAACCCGCGAGAGCCGCACCGACTCTCGCCTTATTGTTATTAATAGGCGGGACAAACAGACCTAACAGCTCGCCCCCGTTGTCATGCTGGAGACGGCCATCTCCAGCATCACAACGCTGTTTCCAAAGTAACCAAAAACCCTTGTGAGAGATCCGCCATTCCATATGTAAGCCAACCACCTAGAATCTTCTTGGAATAATCGGAAGAAGAACGTTTAAAGTCTCAACGAAAAGTAAATAAACCTATGTTTATAAACATAAAAGTATAAATGTGGTGAATTAGAGATCGTCATAAATAAAAACGTTTTCCGCCCTGCCGTTGCTCCCTGGCGGAAAATCTTTATAGTTACTCATGCACGGACGCAGTAAGAAGTCGGTCAGGAAGACGGGCTGCCAGGGTTAGGCAAATGGACTCACCACAGGATGTGGTAAAGGACACCTCCCAGGACGGAGAAAGTGCGACGGGACAGGATGACTCGTCAGGCCAAGATGGCTAAAGGACACCCCAAAGGATTGGGAAGGGGAAACCTAAAGGAAGAGGTACACAGTCAGGGATTGCAGGGAGCAACTTCGTTCAAGGATATGAGCGATACGACTACCGGGGGCGACGCAAGTCGCCCCCATCTTTTTGTCTGCATTTTATCATTCAACTGATAGCTTTCACGCAGCGCAGCCTTCTCGGGGCCATTACCAATGGCCCCATCAAGCAATACGACTGACATACGAAAAGGGCGCCTCGATGGCGCCCTTGCTGTTCAGCAGACAAAATTTATATCACCCGGGAAAACTGCTGCTGGCGCGCCTTGTTGCGCAGGTAAACGTCAAAGCACATGCAAATATTGCGGATCAACAGCTGCCCGGTGGACGAAACCTCCAGCCCCTCCTCTGTCATGCGCACCAGCCCATCATCAATGAAGGTCTGCAGCAGCTTGAGATCTTCAGCAAAATACTCCCTGAAGTTCAGGCCAAACATCTGCTCGACAACCGCAAAGTTAAGACGAAAATCACAGATAAGCCGCTTGATCACCTCACGGCGGATCAGGTCATCCTGATTGAGCGAGCAACCTTTCCACTGGGCGTGACCCAGCTCTGTCACTTGGGCGTAGTACGTCTTGAGCTCTTTCTGATTCTGGGAGTAAGCGTCGCCAACCATGCTGATGGAGGAGACCCCCAGTCCCAGCAGATCGCAATCGCCCTGAGTGGTGTAGCCCTGGAAGTTGCGGTGTAAGGTACCCTCACGCTGTGCCACTGCCAGCTCGTCATCGGGTTTGGCAAAATGATCCATGCCGATGAACTGGTAACCCTGGCCGGTCAGGAAGGCGATCGTATCCTGCAGCATCCCCAGTTTTTCCTGCGGCGCAGGCATGTCGTCTTCTTTTAGCTTGCGCTGGGCAGCGAAGCGACTCGGCAAATGGGCATAGTTGAAAATTGAGAGGCGGGCCGGATCGGTTTTGAGCACCTCTTCCAGCGTATGGTGGAAACTGGCACGATCCTGATGCGGCAGGCCATAGATAAGGTCGAGGTTGGTCGAGCGAAAGCCCAACGCGCGAGCCCGTTCCAACATGGCTTTAATAAAATCGTTGTCCTGCTCGCGGTTTACCGCGACCTGCACAGCCTTGTTGAAGTCCTGTACCCCAAGGCTAATACGGTTGAAACCGACCTCTCGCAGCACATCCAGCATGGTAATGGCGATCTCGCGCGGATCGACTTCGATGCTGAACTCCCCCTCTTCGGCGAAATGGAAGTGCTCACGCAACATGGCCATCAGACGGCGCGTCTGTGCTTCATCCAGATAGGTGGGCGTACCGCCGCCCCAGTGCAGCTGGGTCACCAGTCGATGCTTGAAGAGCGGTGCCTGCGCCTTAATCTCTTGTTCGAGGTAGTCGAGGTACTCATCGGCCTTATGCTGGTGGCGGGTAATGACCTTGTTACAGCCACAGTAGTAGCAGAGCTTGTGACAGAAAGGGATATGCACGTAGAGCGACAGATTGCGCTCGGGATATTGGCCGGCGGCACGGACCAGATCCGGATAACCGAAGCCCTCGTTAAACTCCAGCGCGGTGGGATAAGAGGTATATCGCGGACCGCTGTAGTTATACTTTTCGATCAGGGCCTGATCCCACACTATCTGTTCTACTTGCACACTCGCCTCCTCTCTTGTTGTTATCGACGGCTTATCGGCCTAATTGAAAATCCTTCAGTTGAACCACATCCTTGAGGATCTGAGCCTCCAGCTCTGCCTCGTAGCCACTGCGCTCGAGATCCATCTTCATCACCTGATTGCGCTTGAGGGCTCTCCTGGCCTCATGAGTCGGCATATCTTTCACCTTCTCATACAGCCCGTACAGACCCGGGAATTCAGTTGCAAATGCACGCCCCCCCTTGATCTGCAACGCATCTAACAGGTTGGTCAATCGAATGGCACCCTCTGAGTAGTCGCACTGCCCCTGCTGCACCGCATGGGCAATCACTCGCACACTCTCCAGAATTCGCTCATTGCGGGCGGCAATCGCCTGCGACTGCATCTTTTGCTGCCGCTTAAGCCGGGTTAGCAACATCCCCGCATAGATAGCTAACCCTGACAAAATAAGGCCGCCCAACAGGGCGGCCAGCATCCATTCACTCATCACTTTTTCTTCGGCTCAGGCTTTGGTTCAGGCTTGTAATCGACCTGAGTAAAACGGTCCCACAACTCCTCTTCGGAGGCAGGGCGTTGTGGTTCGTCGAACTCGGCATCATCACCATCGTCAAACGGCACAGCATCTTCATCGTCATCGTTGTCGATGATGCCCAACTCATCCATCAGCGCCTGATAACGGTCAACGCGCTGATCAACCCAAGCCTGCTCGGCAGCTTCCAATGTTTCACCGTCATCCAGACGGTCCAGCAGGCCATTCAAGCGATCATCATTTTCAATGGCCGCCAGCTCCTGCTCCGGTGTCATCGCCAGTTTCTTCTCTTTTACCGGCTTGGTCGTTGTCGGCTTTTTCTGTTTTTCATCCAGCACCAATACCACCGGCTTGCGTGAACCGATCCGTGGGTCTTTGGGCTGCTTATTCGAGTTATTGTTTTGTTGCTCGGCTTGCTGACGAGAACCTGCCTTCAGGCCCTTGCGCTTGGCAGCCCGCTTACGCTCACGACCTTCCTGAGCACTGACATCAGATTCTTGGCGCTTACC
>JBOFSK010000243.1:0-12513 GCA_051651505.1 Aeromonas sp. | reverse complement strand
ACCGGCAACAACTTCAGTTATGCCAGTTTTGAGGGTTGTCTGCTGGAGAAGTGCGAGCTGACCGGCAACCGCTGGCAAGGGGCCAACCTGTTCGGCGCCTCGCTGGCAGGCTCAGACCTTAGCGGCAGCGAGTTTGGCCAGATCGAGTGGACCAGCTTTAAATTGCAGGGCTGCGATCTGCGCCAGTGTGACCTGCCGGGGCTGGATCTGCGCCGGGTCGATCTGCAGGGGGTGCAGATCAACGAGGATCAGCAGCAGACGTTGCTGGCGCAGATCGGCCTGGTCGTCCTCCCTTGAGCTGCCGAAAAATCGGTAATTTTTCATCAAAGTAGCGCTGAGCCCTGGGGGCTGCCCCTCTTCAAACCACAAAAAGCCTGCATGATGCAGGCTTTTTGTGGTGAGCGTGTGGGGTGCCGGATGCGCTTGTCAGCTCACCTCTTGGCCAGCCACTTGGTCGGGTTGATCGCCTCGCCCTGATGGCGGATCTCAAAGTAGAGGCCGGGCCGGTCCTGACCACCACTGTCACCCACCAGTGCCACCGGTTCACCCTGCTCCACCTTCTGACCCACTTGGCGTAGCAGCGACTGATTGTGACCATAGAGGCTCATATAGCCCTTGCCGTGGTCGATCACCAGCAGCATACCGAAGCCATCCAGCCAATCGGCGTACACCACCTGACCGGCTGCCACCGCCTTGACCTGGGTCCCTTCGCTGGCGCCGATCAGGGTGCCTTTCCACTTGAGCTGGGCGGTGCGCGGCGAACCGTAGGAGATAAGGATTGGCCCCTGTACCGGCCAGCGCAGGCTGCCATTAGTGCTAAGGCCCCCGTAGCCGCCACTGCTCGCCTTGGCGCTGTTGCGCGCGGCCGCTTGTTGCTGTGCTACCCGGTTTTGCTGCTTGGCGACTTGCTGCTGCTCGGCGGCGAGCCGTTGCTGCTCGCCGACTTTCTGCTGTTGCGCCGCGATCCGCTGTTGTTCGGCAATGCGCTTCTGCTCGGCGGCCAGACGTTGCGCCTCGAGACGGCGCTGGCGTTCTTGCTCTGCTTTTAACTTGGCCAGCCGCTCCCGCTCGGCTCGTTCACGGCGCTCCTGCTCTTCCCGCTTGCGGCGCAGCTCTTCCAGCCGGACTTTCAGCGCTTGCTCCGCCTTGACCAGCTTGGTGAGTTTTTGTTCATCACCTTCTACTGACTGCTGCAATTGGTTACGCACCTTGGCCCGACTCTGTTGGCTGGCCAGCAGGGTCTGGTGGTGCTCTTGCTGCTCGCTGAGCAGAGACTGCAGTCTGATTTCGGTCTCTTTGGTGGCCTGCTGGTTTTTCGCCAGTTTGTCGCGGGTGATGCGCAGGGTGTCGATGGCCTCGATGCGCGCCTTGTTGAGGTAGTCGTAGTAGTCGAGGGAGCGGCTCAGTTTGGCCGGGTCCTGCTGGTTGAGCAGCAGTTTGAGGTAATCGTGATTGCCCGCCAGAAAGGCGCTTTCCGCCTGTTTGGCCAGCAATTGCTTTTGATGTTTGGCTTGTTGTTCCAGTGCCAGCTTGTCTTGTTGCAGGGTCGCCAGCTTTTGTTGGTTCTGCTTTAGGTGCTGCTTGGTCTGGTTGAGCTTGGCGGCGGCCGTCGAGATAGCCTGCTCGTCTGCCTTGAGTTGGGTATTGAGCTTGGCCAGCTCCTGCTTGCTGAGCTTGATGGTTTGCTGTTGCTCTTTGATCTGGGACTGCATGGCCCCCAGCTGCTGATTGGCGGCAACAGCCTGACCGGCGCCAAATGACAGACAAAAAAACAGCGCGCCGGCCAACAGGCCGACGCGACTGGTTTTCTGTGAAATAACTTCGCATCCCCGCATGGGGATGGATTATTTCAGAATCATCAGGGGGGTGCCAGTCATTTCCGGCGGCACCGGCAGACCCATCAGGGTCAGCATGGTGGGGGCCAGATCAGACAGTTTGCCACCTTCAGCTACCTCGGCTTTGCGGCCAACATAGATAAGCGGTACTGGCAGACTGGTGTGGGCGGTATGAGCCTGACCGGTCTCTTCATCCTGCATCTTCTCGGCGTTGCCGTGGTCGGCGGTGATCAGGCACTCGCCACCCACTTCCGCCAGGGCTTCGGTAACGCGGCCAACGCAGTGGTCAACAGCTTCACAGGCTTTGACGGCGGCATCGAACACACCGGTGTGGCCGACCATGTCGCCATTGGGGTAGTTACAGATGATGACGTCGTACTTGCCGCTCTTGATGGCCGCAACCAGCTTGTCAGTCAGCTCTTCGGAGCTCATTTCCGGCTGCAGGTCATAGGTCGCCACTTTCGGGCTGGCGACGATCTCGCGATCTTCGCCAGTGAAGCAGGACTCTTCGCCGCCGTTAAAGAAGAAGGTGACGTGCGCGTACTTCTCGGTTTCGGAGATGCGCAGCTGGGTCTTGCCCTGCTTGGCCAGCCACTCACCCAGGGTGTTGACCAGGGCTGTCGGCGGGTAAGCGCAGGCAGTTTTGATGTCGGCCGCATATTCGGTCAGCATCACGAAGTTCAGCTTGGGCTCAACGGCGCGGGCGAAGCCAGTGAAGTCGGCATCCACGAAGGTGCGGGTGATTTCACGGGCGCGGTCGGCACGGAAGTTCATGAAAATCAGCGCATCGCCGTCTTCCATTGGCGCAGCTTCACCGATACGGGTGGCCTTGACGAATTCGTCGTTCTCGTCACGGGCATAGCCGGCAGCCAGTGCTTCAGTGGCGCTGTTGGCGGTGAACTCGGCCTTGCCCTGAGTCATCAGGTCATAGGCTTGCTGCACGCGATCCCAGCGGTTGTCACGGTCCATGGCGAAGTAGCGGCCGATCATGGAGGCGAAACGACCCTTGCCCAGCTTGGCGAACAGGGCGTCGAACAGCTCGATGGAAGATTGGGCAGAGCGCGGCGGTACGTCACGGCCATCTAGGAAGGCGTGCAGGTAGATCTTCTCGGCGCCACGCTGGGCAGCCATTTCGATCATACCCATGATGTGCTCTTCGTGGCTGTGTACGCCACCTGGTGACATCAGGCCCATGATGTGGACGGCTTTGCCATTGGTCACGGCAGTGTCAACCGCCTTGGCCAGCTCGACGTTCTGGAAGAAGTCGCCATCCTTGATGTCTTTGGAGATGCGGGTCAGCTCCTGATAGACGATGCGACCGGCGCCGATGTTGACGTGGCCCACTTCGGAGTTACCCATTTGGCCATCCGGCAGACCGACATCCATGCCGGAGCCGGAGATCAGGGTGCTGGTGTAGTCACGAGCCAGACGATCGAGGTTGGGGGTGTTGGCGGCAGCGACAGCGTTGTGCTCTTGCTTGGTGCTGTAGCCCCAACCGTCCATGATGACCAGAACCAAAGGTTTCTTAGCAATTGACATAAGACTATGTCCTCTCGGAGTGGAAAAAATGCGGGAAATGAAACTAGCGTAATATTACTACATTGGCCGAAATAGTCACCTCATAGCCAATTAGCGGCGAATGGGTGCGCTTTGGCGACCAGCGGCACTGCGGTCAGTGATGGGAGCCTGCTCGCGCTTTGCCGCCAAGATGGCTGATCTTATCAATACCCCCATGTATACTCGGGCCCTTGTCTTGGTCCCTGGATAGTAGAAGATGCAAGAGTATTTGGATTTTGCGGCCCGCAACCCGCTGCTGACCGCAGCTTGGTTTGGCCTGGCAGGCACCTTGGTTTACACCAGTGTGCGTGCCCGTTTATCTCCGGTAAAAACCGTCAATAACCACACCGCCACCCTGCTGATCAACCGTGAGAACGCCACGGTCGTGGATACTCGCAGTCAAGAAGAGTACGCCAAGGGTCATCTGGCCGGTGCCCAGCATCTGCCGCTGACCCAGATCCAGAGCAATAATCTGGGTCCGGTTGAAAAGCATAAAGATGCCCCCATCATAGTGGTGTGCGAGTCGGGCATGACTGCGGGCGGCGCGGGCCGCCAGCTGAGCAAGGCCGGCTTCAAGCAGGTATATGTGCTCAGCGGTGGCATGGCCCAATGGCGTGCAGAAAATCTGCCAGTAACCAAAAAGCGCTGATTGATTTAAGGGCCTGTGCCCACTTATCCCCATATAAAGGAACTAAACGAAATGGCTGACGAGATCAACAACCAGGAAGTACAACCGGAATTCAACATCCAGCGTGTCTACACCAAGGATGTCTCTTTCGAAGCGCCGAATACCCCGCACATCTTCCAGAAAGAGTGGCAGCCGGACGTCAAGCTGGATATGGATACCAAGACCAATATTCTGGCTGACAATGTGTATGAGGTCGTCCTGACCCTGACCGTGACCTGCAAGCTGGAAACCGAGACGGCGTTTCTGTGTGAAGTACAGCAAGCCGGTATCTTCACTATCGGCAACCTGCCAGAGCCACAGTTGGCTCACTGCTTGGCCGCGTTCTGCCCGAATATCCTGTTCCCGTATGCCCGCGAAGCCGTGGCTAACATGGTGAGCAAGGGTTCCTTCCCACAGCTGAACCTGGCACCGGTTAACTTCGATGCTCTGTTTGCCCAGCATATGGCGCAAGCACAGGCCCAGCAGGCAACAGCGGAAGCCTGATAATGGCTGACCAGATCGCTATTTCGGTCTTGGGGGCGGGGTCTTATGGCTCCGCCCTTGCTATTTCTCTGGCGCGTAACGGTCATCCGACCTTGCTGTGGGGTCACGATCCTGTGCATGTCGCCGAGCTGGAACAAGATCGCTGCAACAAGGCTTTTTTGCCTGATGTCCCTTTTCCTGCCGATCTGCAACTGACTGCGGATCTGCACCGGGCGGTGCTGGCGGCCCCGGTATTGCTGCTGGTGGTGCCAAGCCATGTATTTGGTGATGTGCTGACCCGGATTAAACCCTTTTTGCGCCCCGATACCCGTATCGCTTGGGCGACCAAGGGGCTGGAGCCAGATAGCGGCCGCCTGCTGCAGGACGTGGCCCGCGAAGTACTGGGTGACGAGATGCCGCTGGCGGCGATCTCCGGCCCCACCTTCGCCAAGGAGTTGGCTGCCGGTCTGCCGACCGCCATCTCGGTTGCCTCGACCCATGACGATTTTGCTGACGATCTCTCCCATCTGCTGCACTGTGGCCGTTCGTTCCGGGTCTATACCAATCCGGACTTCATCGGTTTGCAGTTGGGGGGCGCGGTCAAAAACGTTATCGCCATTGGTGCCGGTCTCTCCGACGGGCTCGGGTTTGGCGCCAATGCCAGAACCGCGCTGATCACCCGGGGGCTGGTCGAGATGCAGCGCCTGGGTGCGGCGCTGGGTGCTGATACCAAAACCTTTATGGGGATGGCGGGGCTTGGGGATCTGGTACTCACCTGTACCGACAACCAGTCGCGTAACCGTCGTTTCGGGCTAGCTCTTGGCGCAGGCAAGGATGTCGATACTGCCATAGCCGAGATTGGTCAGGTGGTCGAAGGGTATCGCAACACCAAAGAGGTGCATCTGCTGGCAGCCCGCCATGGTGTCGAGATGCCTATCTGTGAGCAGATCTTCAAGGTGCTTTACGAAGGTAAAAATCCGAAAGAGGCGGCCATCGCCCTGCTGTCGCGAGACAAAAAGGACGAGTAGTGCTGGGCTCCAGAGCCTCGCCAGAAGATCCAATGCCAGTCAGTGAATGCTGACTGGCATTGTTGTTATTGGTGGGGATGCCCTTGTGGTTGGGCCACATCCTGCTTGACCCAACGTCAGCGAGATCTGCTGGCCGCTTGGGCAAGGTGCAATGGCGCGGATAAAAAATCCGACACCCGGTAACAGGTGTCGGATTTTTATTAACGGTAAGCGGAAGGGACCCTGGCTGATGGGCATTCCCGCCAAGGCCCGGGGGCGCGCTATGGCTGG
The DNA here is from genome assembly GCA_051651505.1 of Aeromonas sp. Taxonomy (GTDB): domain Bacteria; phylum Pseudomonadota; class Gammaproteobacteria; order Enterobacterales; family Aeromonadaceae; genus Aeromonas. The sequence continues at coordinate 6,673 of JBOFSK010000243.1, read as the reverse complement.
GTCATGGTCAAGCCGCTGCTGTCGGCCCCAAGTATCAGTGTCTTGCCGGGCAAGATCCGACCGGAGAGCAGGGCTTGCGCCAGTGGATTCTCCACTTTTTGCTGAATGGCCCGTTTGAGCGGGCGGGCGCCGTAGACAGGATCGAACCCGGCGCGTACCAGCTTGTCGAGCAGGGCCTCGCTCACCTCCACCTCGTACCCCTGGGCTTCAAGGCGGCCCATCAGGCTCTTGAGCTGGATCCGGGCGATGGATTTGATGTGATCCTCGCCGAGGGGGTGGAACACCACGGTCTCGTCGATCCGGTTGATAAATTCCGGTCGGAAACTGCGGGTCAGCACCTCCATCAGCAGGGCCTTCATCTCCTCGTAATCCTTCTCGGAGTGGTGCTCCTGGATCAGATCAGAACCCAGATTTGACGTCATGATCACCACAGTGTTGCGAAAATCGACGGTGCGGCCCTGACCATCGGTCAGGCGGCCATCATCGAGCACCTGCAACAGGATGTTGAACACATCCGGGTGGGCCTTCTCCACTTCATCGAGCAGGATCACCGAGTAGGGGCGACGGCGGACCGCTTCGGTCAGATAGCCGCCCTCTTCGTAACCCACATAGCCGGGAGGCGCCCCCACCAGACGGGCCACGCTGTGTTTCTCCATAAACTCGGACATATCGATCCGCACCATGGCATCCTGGGTATCAAACAGGAACTCTGCCAGCGCTTTGCACAGCTCGGTTTTGCCCACCCCGGTTGGCCCCAAAAACAGGAAGGAGCCGATAGGGCGGTTGGGATCTGACAATCCGGCACGGGAGCGGCGAATGGCGTTGGAAACGGCTTCAACCGCCTCTTTCTGGCCGATCACCCGGCTGTGCAGTTGCTCTTCCATTCGTAGCAGCTTGTCGCGCTCCCCTTCCAGCATTCGCGCCACTGGAATGCCGGTGGCACGGGCCAAGACGTCGGCGATCTCCACATCGGTGACCCGGTTACGCAGCAGGCTGGTCTCTTGCATCTCGGCCTGAGTGGCGAGATCCAGCTGTTTCTCCAGCTCGGGGATGCGGCCATATTGCAGCTCGGACATCCGGCCCAAGTCACTTGCACGGCGTGCTACGTCGAGATCCTGACGGGCCTGCTCCAGCGCCGCCTTGATATGTTGGGTACCGGCAAGGGCGGCCTTTTCGGCCTTCCACACTTCGTCCAGTTCGTTGTATTCCCGATCTTTTTCGTCAACCTCCTGATTGATCAGATCCAGCCGCTTGCGACTGGCGTCGTCATCCTCCTTCATCAGCGCCTGCTGTTCGAGTTTCAGCTGGATGATGCGCCGTTCAAGGCGATCGAGCGCCTCCGGCTTGGAGTCGATCTGCAGCCGGATGCTGGCGGCCGCCTCGTCAATCAGGTCGATGGCCTTGTCCGGCAGCTGGCGATCGGCGATATAGCGGTGGGACAGCTGGGCTGCCGCCACAATGGCGGGGTCGGTGATCTGCACATGGTGGTGCAGCTCGTAACGCTCTTTGAGGCCGCGCAGGATGGCGATGGTGTCCTCCACGCTCGGCTCTTCCACCAGTACCTTCTGGAAACGGCGCTCCAGCGCGGCATCTTTCTCGATGTACTGGCGGTATTCGTCCAGGGTAGTCGCCCCGACGCAGTGCAGGTCGCCACGGGCCAGCGCAGGTTTAAGCATGTTGCCCGCATCCATGGCCCCTTCGCCCTTGCCGGCGCCGACCATGGTGTGCAGTTCGTCGATAAAGAGGATGACGTTGCCTTCCTCTTTGGCCAGATCGCTCAGCACCGCTTTGAGTCGCTCTTCAAATTCGCCGCGATACTTGGCTCCGGCCACCAGTGCCCCCATGTCCAGCGACAGCACCCGCTTGTTCTTGAGCCCTTCCGGCACTTCGCCATTGATGATGCGCTGGGCCAGCCCCTCGACGATGGCGGTTTTGCCGACCCCGGGAGCACCGATCAGCACGGGGTTGTTCTTGGTGCGGCGTTGCAGCACTTGGATAGTGCGGCGGATCTCGTCATCACGACCGATCACCGGGTCGAGCTTGCCGAGTTCGGCCCGCTCGGTCAGATCGATGGTGTATTTCTCCAGCGCCTGACGGTTCTCCTCGGCGTTGGCATCCTCTACCTTCTTGCCGCCACGCACCTTGTCGATGGCTGCTTCAAGCTTCTCTTTACTCAGCCCCTGAGCGCGCAACAGCTCACCCAGATTACCTTTCTCGTCGAGGGCCGCCAGCACGAACAGTTCGGATGAGATGAACTGATCTTTGCGCTGTTGGGCCAGTTTGTCGCAGACGTTGAGCAGGCGGCCGAGGCCGCTGGAGAGCTGCACGTCCCCCTCTACACCGCTGACGCGCGGCAGGCGATCCAGCTCCTCGCCAAGGCGGGAGCGCAGGGCGTTGATGTCTATCCCGGTCAGGGTGAGCAGCGGGCGGATGGAGCCGCCATCCTGATTGACCAGCGCGGTCATCAGATGGACGGGTTCGATAAATTGGTGGTCACGACCCAGCGCAAGAGACTGGGCATCGGAAATAGCAACCTGGAATTTGCTGGTCAGGCGATCAAGACGCATCGCACTCTCCCTCTAAGGCAGACGCCGCAGGTGCGGCAAACAACATCATTTTCTGAGATGAAAGATGAGGCTGGCTGGAGTTATTTCAAGGTCTGGGGTTGGTTATTTTTTCTGCAAAACGGGGAGGGGCGGGATCCCCGTCCTGTTGAGCCAAAGGACGGGGAGCGCAATCAGGCCGTCAGCCAGATAAGGGAGGCCATCCGGCCAGTCTGGCCGTCGCGGCGATAGGAGTAAAACTGCTCGCCATCAGCGACGGTGCAGTATTCACCGCCATAAACGGCGTCCACCCCAGCGCGAGTCAGCCGTAATCGGGCCAGCTGGTAGATATCCGCCAGCCATTTCCCCTCATTGGCTGAAGGTGCAAACGCGGCTTCTGCCTCGGTCTGCTCCGTCATAAAGGCATCGCGCACCTCGCTGCCGACTTCGAATGCAGTGGGGCCGATGGCCGGGCCAAGCCAGGCAAGGATATCGGCAGGATCGCAAGCCATGGCGGCGATACTCGCCTCCAGCACACCCTCTTTTAGTCCACGCCAGCCAGCATGGGCGGCGGCGACCACAGTACCGGCCCGATCGCAAAACAGCACTGGCAGGCAGTCGGCGGTCATCACGATGCAAGCCTGCTCTGCTGTGTGGGCGCAAGCCGCATCGGCATCGGGTGCCTGCTCATAATGGCCGCTGACCGGGTGAACGACGGTGCCGTGCACCTGGTTAAGCCAGTTAAGAGGGCCGGGAATGGCCGCTACCTGTTGCAGGCGGCCGCGATTGGCTTCGACCTGCGCCAGCTCATCCCCCACATGGGCCCCCAGATTCAGCCCGGCGAAACTCCCTTCGCTGACTCCGCCATCCCGGGTGGTTGACAGGGCTCTGACGTTGGCCGGAGCAGGCCAGTCAGGTTCGATCCATTTCATCTGTGACTCCTTCTCATTCACCGATATAAAAACGGGGCGCCTTAGCTGTCATCAGTTAAGGCGCCCCGTTTGGGGTGTCAGACATGCTTGATGGCAGGCTACGGCAAGCTTGGTCGCAGACCTGCCTTGCTCATCAATTCCAGACGATGTCATCCGGATTAGCGAGAGTATCGGCCCGCAGCACGTCCATCAGATCCAGCATGTCTTGCGGGGTTGAGGAGTGCCACTGCATCACTTCGCCGGTGATGGGGTGCGCCAGTTGCAGCATGGTGGCATGCAGCGCCTGACGGTTAAAGCCGCGCAGCATCTGGGTCAGCTCAGGGGTGGCATTGCGCAGTAAACGCAAGCGACCACCGTATGCCGGGTCACCCACCAGTGGGTGCTTGATGTGTGCCATGTGAACACGGATCTGGTGGGTACGGCCGGTTTCCAGGCGTAGACGCAGACGGGTGTGACCACGGAACTTCTCGTGCACCCGATAGTGAGTCACAGAAGGACGACCATTGGGGATGACTGCCATGTGGGTGCGCTGGGTCGGATGACGGCCAATCGGTGCATCCACGGTGCCGCCTGCGGTCATGTGACCGATGGCAACGGCTTCGTACTCACGGGTGATCTGACGTGCCTGCAGCGCTTCCACCAGACGGGTCTGGGCTGGAATAGTCTTGGCTACCACCATCAGACCTGTGGTGTCTTTATCCAGACGGTGCACTATGCCGGCACGGGGTACCTCAGCGATGCTGGGGTAACGGTGCAGCAGGGCATTGAGGATGGTGCCATCCGGCGTACCTGCGCCCGGGTGAACCACCAGTCCTGCTGGCTTGTCGATCACCAGAATATGCTCATCTTCATAAACGATGTTGAGCGCGATATCCTGGGCATCCCAGCGGGTATCATCTTCCAGCTCGACATCCACATGTACCTGTTGCCCGGCGATAACTTTTTCGCGTGGGGTGTTGGCAACCTGACCGTCCAGGGTCACTCTGTCCTGTAAAATCCACTCCTTGATGCGGGTGCGGGAGTAGTCCGGAAATAATTCGGCCAGGGCCTGGTCGAGTCTCTGCCCGAATTGGTGATCCTGAAATTCGCCTGTCAGTTCAATATGCTGGCTCATGTATGGTCTCTTGAGCGGGGGGTATCAATTCGAAATAATCCGGCTATTCTAGCTTTTCTTTTAGCCAAGCATAACGGATACTTTGCCAATTTCGTGGAAATGGACCGGATGTTGTTGATGAGAAAGAAGTCTCACCTGCTGATGTCGCTTGCCTTGGTTGCTACCTTGATCACCGGCTGTTCCAGCACCAAACCTAGGGTACCCGACGAACCGCCGGAGACCCTGTACCAACAAGCTCGCCTCAAGCTGGATGTTGGAAACTACATTCAAGCCACTGAATTGCTTGAAGCTTTAGACTCTCGCTACCCTTTCGGTGCTTACTCGAATCAGGTACAGCTTGACCTCATCTACGCCTACTACAAGCAGGATGACACCGCTCAGGCGATCGCCAATATCGACCGTTTTATCCGCCTCAATCCGGCGCATAAAAATATCGATTATGTTTTTTATATGCGCGGCCTGACCAATATGGCGGCGGATTACAATTTCTTCCAGGACCTGTTGGGAATCGATCGGGACGACAAAGACCCGGCTTATGCCCGTCAGGCCTTCCAAGATTTCAAAACCCTGCTGCAGAACTATCCCAACAGCGTCTACGCTGCCGATGGTCGCGCTCGCATGATTGGCTTGAAAAATCGTCTCGCTAAATATGATTTGAGCGTGGCCACATATTATGTGAAGCGTGATGCGCTGGTGGCAGCGGCCAACCGTGCCAAGCAGATTGTCGAAACCTATCCAGACACGGCTGAAACAGAACAGGCGCTGGAGATCATGGTCGAGTCCTACGAGACCCTGAAGCTGCCGCAGCTGGCCAAGCATGCTCGTGAAGTGCTGGCAAAAAACTACCCGGATAATCGCCTCGGCCGTGGCTGAGTGATGTGAATGAACCGGTCATAAAAAACCGATGCCTTGGCATCGGTTTTTTTATGCCTGCAATTTATCTGCAGACTAGGGTGGTCTGCGGATAAATTGGCTGACGGCGCAGCGGATGCGCCGTCATTGCGGTTCGGCTACTTGGCGACGTTGCCCGCCACGTTCAGGGCATCCCAGGTACGGGAGAAGGGCGGGGCATAAGCGAAGTCGAGCATGCCGAGCTGCTCGGTGGTTACTCCCATGGTGATGGCTACCGCTAGGGCGTCGATGCGGTGGACCGCCCCCTTGCGACCGAGGATCTGGCCCCCCAGCAGCCGCTTGCTGCCTGCCTCATAGACCAGCTTGACGTGGATGTCGGACTGGCCCGGGCAGTAGTTGGTGTGGCACTTGTCCTTGATCACCACGGTGCGATAGTCGATGCCCATCGCCTTGGCTTCCTGTTCGGAGAGGCCGGTACGGCCCGCCTCCAGCCCCAGCACCTTGAGTGCCGCAGAGCCGAGGGTGCCCGGGAACTCTTGCTCGGCCCCGGCCAGGTTCTCACCCACCATGCGGCCTAGCTTGTTGGCGATGGTGGCGAGCGGCACATAGACCTGCTGCTGCTTCACGCTGTGCCAGACGCTGGCACAGTCACCGGCCGACCAGACGTTGGCCAGCGAGCTGCGCCCCTGCCGGTCCACCTTGATGGCGCCGTTGCCGAGCCGCTCGATACCAGTGTCGGCCAGAAACTCGGTGTTGGGCTTGACCCCGGTGCAAACCACCACGATATCGGCCTCGTACTCGCCCTGGCTGGTGCGCACGCCGGTGACCCGGCCATCCCCCAGCAGCGCTTCAACTCGCTCACCCAGATGGAGAGATACCCCCTGCTGGCGCAGTTCGGTTTCGATGTGCTGGGTGATCTCGCCATCAAATGCATCCGGGATGACCCGATCCGCCAGCTCGATCAGCCGCACCTCTTTGCCCTGATGGACCAGTGCCTCAACCACCTCCAGCCCGATAAAGCCGGAGCCAATCACCACTGCGCGGCGATTGTGCTTGTCTTGCACAGCAGCTTTGAGCGCCAGTCCGTCGGCCATCCGGCGCAGACCGAACACCCCTTGCTGCTGCAAGCCGGGGATGGGGGGCATCACTTCGCGGGCTCCGGTGGCGATCATCAGCCGATCGTAGCGATCGGTGAAGGTGTCGCCGTTGTGCTCCACCTGCAGGGTCTGGGC
>JBOFSK010000242.1:0-6825 GCA_051651505.1 Aeromonas sp. | reverse complement strand
GGCTGCGACCTTGACCGCCATACCATCGCGGATCACCCCTTTCTCCATCAAATCCAGCGCGGTGGATTTGTCGAGCTGGGGCACCAGCTTGCCCTTGCCATCGAGGATGCCACTCACATCCGATAGCATCACCAAATCGGCGCCGAGGGCTTCGGCAATGGCGGTGGCGGCTTGATCCGCGTTGACGTTCATCAGCTCCCCCTCGGCAGTGATGCCGATGGAGCTCACCACCGGCAGGAAGCCCTGACTGAGGATCCCCGCCACCAGCGCCGGGTTGCCCGGTTTGCACTCGCCGACCGCACCGAGATCCGGGTCGAGCTGGGTCACCTGACACAGGCCGCCATCCGCCAGACAGAGCCCCACCGCTGGAATGCCGGTGGCAATCGCCTTGGCCATCATCTGCTTGTTGGCCGTCCCGGCCAGCGCCCCGGCAATAAAGGGGATCTGTTCGAACGGGGTCACCCGCAGGCCATTTTTCTTGGTGGAGGTAAGACCCAGTCCCTTGAGCAGGTCATCCACCAGACAGCCTCCGCCGTGCACTAGCACTAGCGGGCGGTGCTGATCATCGAGAAAAGTTTTGAGGGTGGCGAACAGGGCGGTCAGCGCCTCGTCGTTCTCGATAAGGGCGCCGCCGAGCTTGATTACCAGAGTTTGCTTGTCCATATCTCTCAATCCTTCCTTAAATCAGGCCGCTGGCCGGTTCAAAACCAAATTTGATATTTATGCACTGTATCGCTTGCGAGGCGGCGCCCTTGAGCAGGTTATCGATGGCCGAGACCACCACCAGCATGTTGCCCTGCTGTTGCCATCCGATATCGCAGTAAGGGGTGCCCGCGACCCCGCGAATGGAAGGCATCTGGCCGGTGAGACGCACCAACGGCTTGTCTTGGTAGGCCTTGAGAAAGGCCTGATCCACCTGAGTGGGGGTCACCCCCTCTGCCAGTTGCACATAGATGGTGGCCAGGATGCCGCGCACATAGTTGCCAAGGTGGGGTTGGAACAACACCTCCTTGCCAAGGTGGTGGCTGATCTCCGGCTGGTGTCGGTGATTGAAGGTGCCGTAGGGGCTCAGGCTCACTTCACAGAAGCTGGTGTTGATGGCCGCCTTGCGCCCAGCGCCGGAGACCCCGGAGACCGCATTGATGATCGGCTGCCACCCCTTGGCAATCAGGCCATCTTGCTGCAGCGGCTTGAGGGCGCACAGGGAGGCGGTCGGGTAGCAGCCGGGCACGGCGATCAGCTGGGCGCTGGCAATGGCTATGCTGTTCCACTCGGCAAGGCCATAGGCGGCTTGGTCCAGCCATTGCTCACCATCATGAGAGAAACCGTAAAAGTGGTCGTAAAAGCAAGGATCCTTAACCCGAAACGCACCGGAGAGGTCGAACACCGGCAGTCCTTTAGCTAAAAAAACGGGCGCCAGTTCGGCACTCACCTCGTGGGCGGTAGCTAGCAGCACCAGATCGGCCTGGGTCAGGATCCGGCTCATGCCATCCTCGTCCAGCGGCAGCAGCGGCTGATCGAGGGTGCCGACCCACTGAGGATGCAGGGCAGAGAACCGCTTGTGAGCATCTTGACTGCCAGCAGAGACATAGAGGCCGGACAAGGTGAGATGTGGATGGTGCTGGACCAGGGCGGCCAGTTCAGCTCCCGCGTAGCCACTGGCACCGACGATAATGGTGTTAAGCATGTTGCATATTCCAAGTCAGAGTTCGAGATTCACAGCGTGTTGCTGCAGTGCAAGGGGGTTTATTCACCCCTTGCACTGTCTTGATAAAACCAGTGCAGAGGGGCAATTCAGGCGGGTGTGTGTCGTCGGTTATAGATCAGGTGACAGAGCATTAACTTTCCCTTACAACTAGAAGCCTTTATTGATGAGCCAGATATTCTGGTAAAGCTTAAGAATATTCATGCACTCACTTTGCATTTGTATTTTCTAACAGAAACATTCCGGGGGCGCAAGGAGCAGCTGATGAGCAATTTGGATTTTTTTGCACTTTATAAGAATATTATTGCGATTCCCTCGATCAGTAGCACAGATCCTCGCTGGGATCAGAGCAACGAGGCGGTGATCCGGCTGCTGGCCGACTGGTTCAGTCAGCTCGGTTTTCAGTGCGAGGTGACAGCGCTCCCCGATCTGCCGGGCAAGTTCAATCTGGTGGCGACCTATGGTCAGGGGGAGGGGGGGCTGCTGCTGGCCGGTCACACCGATACGGTGCCGTTCGATGAGGGGGGCTGGAGCAAGGATCCCTTCAAGGTAACCGAAGAGGGCAACCGCCTTTATGGCCTCGGCACTATCGATATGAAGGGTTTCTTCGCCTTTATCGTTGAGGCGCTCAAAGGGATCGATCTCAAGACCCTTAACAAGCCACTGCGCATCCTCGCTACCGCCGACGAAGAGACCACCATGGCAGGGGCGCGCGCCATCGCCGCCGCGGCTGAGTTGAAACCTGACTACGCGGTGATTGGCGAGCCGACCGGGCTGGTGCCGGTGGTGGCGCACAAGGGGCATATGTCGGAGGCTATTCGCATCACAGGCCGGAGCGGCCACAGCTCGGACCCCGCCAACGGCGTCAACGCCATGGAGATCATGCACCAGGCGATGGGGCAGGTGCTGCGCTTGCAGCAGGATCTCAAAGAGCGCTAGGCCGACCACCGCTTTGCGGTGCCCCAGCCGACCCTGAACCTCGGGTACATTCAGGGGGGCGACAGCCCGAACCGCATCTGCGGCTGCTGCGAGCTGCATATCGATCTGCGTCCCACCCCGCAGGTGGGGCCGGATGAGCTGATGGGGATGCTCAAAGAGGCGCTCTCTCCCATCGAGATCCACCAGCCCGGTTGCCTGCATCTGCAACATCTGCACGAGCCCATTCCCGCCTATGCCTGTGCCGACGATTCGGTACTGGTGCGCGAAGCGGAAAAGGCGAGCGGCCGCAGGGCCGAATCGGTCAACTACTGCACCGAGGCGCCCTTTATCCAGCAACTCGGTTGCCAGACCATAGTGATGGGCCCCGGCCATATCGCCCAGGCGCACCAGCCGGATGAGTACCTCGACCTCTCCTTCGTCAAGCCGACCACCACAGTGCTGCAGCACCTGATCCGGCGTTTTTGTCGGTAGCACGGGTGGTTAAACCAATCCTAACGTTGTAAGTAAGTTACACAACACCCAGCTTGGGGCACGCCGATGGGATTACATCGGCTCAATCGGCTGGTTATTTGACCTTGCGCAGACAATCTGGGTAGATTGTCACTCTAAGATGACGGAGCATATGTTGTAATCACACAACAATAAGTGAGGTTGTCTTGCGACCCGCACGGGGGCTTGGCACCAACAAGATAAGGATGTGGAATGAACGAAAAGTACGCCGCACTACGCGCCAACGTAGGCATGTTGGGTCAGCTACTGGGAAAATCCATCAAGGAGCACCAGGGGCAGGCTTTCCTCGATAAGATCGAAACCATTCGTCAATTGGCTAAATCCTCTCGGCAGGGCAATGAGGCTGATAGAGCCTGTCTGCTCGATACCCTGCGCACCCTGAGTGATGATGAGCTGCTGCCAGTGGCGCGTGCCTTCAGCCAGTTCCTTAACCTCGCCAATGTGGCCGAGCAGTTCCACACTATCTCTCGGGGTCGCGAGGAGCAGGTCAGCAACCCGGATCCGCTGGCACAGATGTTCGACAAGCTGCGTGAGGCTGATCTCTCCCAAGAGGCCATTATTGCCGCGGTACGCGAGCTGGATATCGATCTGGTGCTGACCGCCCATCCCACCGAAGTGACTCGTCGCACCCTGATCCACAAGCACGTGCAGCTCAATGACTGCCTCGAGGCGTTGGAACTCTCCGACCTGCTGCCCCGCGAGCGAGACAAGATCCTCAATCGCATCGAGCAGCTGATCAATCAGGCGTGGCACACCAACGAGATCCGCGAGCAGCGTCCGACCCCGGTCGACGAGGCCAAATGGGGTTTTGCGGTGGTGGAGAACAGCCTGTGGCCGGCCATTCCCGAATTTATGCGCAATCTGGACGAGCGGCTGCAACACCATCTGGGTGTGCGGCTGCCGCTGGATGCCGCGCCGGTCAAGTTCACCTCCTGGATGGGCGGTGACCGCGACGGTAACCCCTTCGTCACCGCCAAGGTGACCGCCGAAGTGCTGGAGCTGGGCCGTTGGATGGCGGTGAGCCTGTTCTATAAAGACATCAAGGAGCTCACCTCCGAGCTCTCCATGTCTGACTGTACTGATGCGGTGCGGGCGCGGGTAGGTAATCAACCTGAACCCTATCGGGTGTTGGTGCGTGAGCTGCGCGAAGCGCTGCGCGAAACCAAAGAGCACCTGACCGCCAAGGTGCAGGGCCAGGTGAGTGAGAGCCGGGACCTGATCACCACCACCGCCCAGCTGCGCGAGCCACTGGAGATCTGTTACCACTCCCTGCACGCTTGCGGTATGGGTAATATCGCCGATGGCATGCTGCTGGACGTGCTGCGCAAGGTCGCCTGTTTTGGCATTCATCTGGTCAAGCTGGACATCCGTCAGGATGGCGAGCGTCATGGTCAGGTCTTCTCCGAGCTGACCCGTTATCTGGGCCTGGGTGACTACGCCGAGTGGAGCGAAGATGACAAGCAAGCCTTCCTGCTCACCGAATTAAGTTCCCGTCGCCCGCTGATCCCCCACGACTGGGAGCCGAGCGCCGAGGTACGTGAGACCATAGATACCTGTCGGGTGATCGCCCAGCATGACCCTGATGCGTTCGGTATCTACATCATCTCCATGGCCGGTGCGCCCTCCGATGTGCTGTCGGTGCAACTGCTGCTCAAAGAGGCCGGTTGCACGTTTCGGATGCCGGTGGCCCCGCTGTTTGAAACTCAGGATGACCTGATGGCCGGCTCTGCCGTGATGGAGCGTTTGCTCTCGGTGGACTGGTATCGCGGTTACATTCAGGGCCGGCAGTACGTGATGATCGGTTACTCTGACTCCGCCAAAGATGCAGGCATGATGGCCGCAGGCTGGGCCCAGTACGCCGCCATGGAGTCGTTGGTTGAGCTGGCTGAAGCCAACAACGTCCGCCTTACCCTGTTCCACGGCCGTGGCGGTACGGTCGGTCGCGGTGGCGCACCCGCCCATCAGGCGATCCTCTCCCAGCCGCCGGGATCCCTGCGTGGGGGTCTGCGTACTACCGAGCAGGGGGAGATGATCCGCTTCAAGTTCGGCCTGCCAAAGGTGGCGATCAAGAGCCTGGAGCTCTACACCAGCGCCGTGCTGGAAGGGAACCTGCTGCCACCACCTAAGCCGAAAGCGTGCTGGCGCGAGGTGATGGAACAGTTGGCCGCCGACTCCTGCGAGCACTATCGCAGTATCGTGCGTGGCCACCCGGACTTTGTGCCTTACTTCCGGGCCGCGACCCCTGAAATGGAGCTCGGCAAACTGCCGCTCGGTTCCCGCCCTGCCAAGCGTAAGCCCAACGGCGGTGTCGAGAGCTTGCGCGCCATTCCGTGGATTTTCGCCTGGACCCAGAACCGCCTGATGCTGCCAGCTTGGCTTGGCGCCCACCAGGGGCTGCAGCAAGCTATCGACGGCGGCAAGCTGGCGGTGCTGGAAGAGATGAGCGCCCAATGGCCCTTCTTCCGCACCCGTCTTGAGATGCTGGAGATGGTGTTCCTCAAAGCGGACGCCTGGCTTGCCGAGTACTACGATACCCGGCTGGTGCCACAGGAGCTGTGGGGCCTTGGTAAGCAGCTGCGTCAGGAGCTCGCTGAATCCATCGAAGTGGTGTTGAAGCTGAGTCCGCGCGGGGAGCTGCTGGAGGATCAGCCGTGGATCAAGGAGTCCATTAAGCTGCGTAACCCCTACACAGACCCGCTCAACGTGCTGCAGGCCGAGCTGCTTAACCGCTCCCGTAACCACCCGGAGACCCTGCACCCCGAGCTCGACAAGGCGCTGATGGTCACCATCGCCGGTATTGCGGCAGGTATGCGCAACACCGGTTAATAGCCAGCCCAAGCCAACAGGCTTTAGTGATATCCATCAAGCCAAAGGGCGCCGACAAGGCGCCCTTTGTTTTGGTTGTCCGGCAGGACTCGGACCGCTGGGCTCCCCGTCCTGATGTGAGCAGATTACCCCTCCGGCTTGCATCCCCCGCTAGGCAGGCGCAGACTGTTTGGCCTTGTTTTTATGCGATTCAATTCAGGGCAACCATCATGACCCCCGCCATCAACCTGCTAAAGAAGCTGAAGATCCCCCATACGCTCTACCCCTACGAGTGCGAAGCCCACGATGATTTTGGCAAGCATGCCGCGACTCAGCTCGGGCTGCCCCTGGCCCAGGTGTTCAAGACCCTGGTCGCCCATCACGACAAGCAGGCGGTGGTGGCTATCGTCCCCTCATCCGGCATGTGCAGCCTGAAGCAGCTGGCCAAGGCGGCGGGTCTCAAGAAGGTGGAGATGATGAAACCGGAGGAGGCGGAGAAGCTGACCGGCTACAAGGTGGGCGGCATCAGCCCGCTGGCCCAGAAGAAGCTGTTGCCCACCGTGCTCGACGAGTCGGCGCTGCAGTTTGACGAGATCCTGGTGAGCGGCGGCAAGCGCGGTCTTTCGGTCGGGGTGGCGCCGCAGGATATGCTGACGCTGATGAAGTGGATTGCCGCCCCCATCGGTGAGGCGTAGTCGTAATTTTTGGGCGGCCACCGAGAGCATCATTAGGCATTTATTGAGGCTGATGCCGCTTTTGCTGGCACCGCCAAGGCCTATCAGCTGGGTAATGAGGAGGGGGGGTCTCCAGCATGGTGATGATGATCGCGGGTATGGTGACCGTGCTGCTCGCCCCTCTGCTGGGGT
>JBOFSK010000241.1:0-5263 GCA_051651505.1 Aeromonas sp. | reverse complement strand
CTATCTGCCCGGAGCCAGCAGAAGGTGATGGCCACCATCACCAGCGGCAGCGCCAGCAGTTGCAGCCCGAGGCAGGCAAGGCCAAGGGTGAGCAGCAGGGCCGTCGCCACGCTGTGAAACAGCCGTACCAGCCAGTGAGCAAACAGTACTGCGATGGCAAGTGACAGCAGGGCGAGACCAAACCAGGGCAGAGCATGGTGCAGATCGATGTGATCGAGCAGGCCATAGAGCAGCCAGGCATCGGCCGCCAGGGTGAGGGCCAGCACAAACTGGTCCCACAGGTCGCCTTGCTGGCAGCGGTTGATGGCGTAGGCGCTTGCCAGTAGCACGGCCCCCAGCAGCAGGGCGCTGTTGGCCTCGCGGGTTAGCTGCTCGAAGGTGAGAAACAGGAAAAAGAGCAGAAACAGGGCGGCAATCCAGCCCACCAGCCCGAGCAGAAAACGGCTCGACCAGTGGGGCTGGCTGTCCCGGGGCATCTCCCCTTCCACCAGCTTGGCCTGTTGCAGCGCGTGCCAAAGGGTCAGATCACTCATGAGACCTCCGTTGTTGTTGCAGCCAGCGGGCGGCGGTGACAGAAAGGCCGATGGCGATCAGGCTCAGCAGCAAGAAGCCGTTGATGTCGGGCTCCATCCACTTGCCCAGCGCCGCGAGGATGACGGCAATCAGGCTGAGGCACCCCATGGCGAGTCCGGCGATAAATCTGTGATGCCACAGGGCGTAGGCCGCAGCGAGCCAGCCAAGCCAGAGCGGCCACACCAGCGGGGAGGCGGCATCAAACAGCGCCAACAGGGTGAGCAGGGTAGCGCCCAGACCCGCAGCCAGTCCCGCCAGCCAGCTTGGCATCAGGCGCCAGCGGGCCGGTGCTAGCAGAAGCAGACCCCAGAGGGCGGCGTTGAGCAGGGTCAGGCACCAGCCCAATCCCTCTTCATCGAAGGTAAAGAAGAGCGTGAACAGGCCGAGCCGCCAGTAGAGCACCAGCGCCAGTTGTCCCAGTAGCCAGCTCAAGGTCCAGATCAGGGGGCTTTGGCCAAGGGCCGCCAGCGGCACCAGCATCAGTGCCCAGGTGGCGAACAGCTGCCAAGGGTCAGCGCCGGTCTGGTAGGTTTGTCCCACCAGCGCCAGCAGGGCGCCGATATTGAGGGCGATGGCCAGCAGCAGCGCCTGACGGGGAGTATCCCCCGGCGGTTTGCGCCATAGCAGAAGCAGCATGGCGAGCAGCGGTGCTTCCAGCAGGGCGAGGCGGGACACTCGGCCCAGCGCTTGCCAGTTGAAGGCGACGAAGAAGATGAGGCCAGTCCCGATACAGAGGGCGCCGAGCCAGAGTAGCAGCCGGTCAAACAGCCACTGCCAGCGCGCCGGGGCAGGAGGCAAGTCAGCAAGGGTGCGAGCGGCAACCAGTTTTTCTGGCGCTAGCCGTCCTTGTTTGACCCATTCGAGTAACGTCTCTCTTGATACGTTGTGCATGGGGGGGCTCCATCAGATTTGCCCCATTATGCCATGACGCCCTTCATAGGGTGCACTGCCTCTTGTCCTAGCGAGGCCTGCTGTGATGCTGGGCAGCACAGTCAGGCTAGTGCCGTTACAAGGGATTCATAGCAAAAAGCCCTCCGACGGGAGGGCTTGAGCCAAGAGGTGGGGATCAGGCAAAGATCAGGGTACTGACCCCGAGGCCGATAAAGAGGATGGCACAGGCGATGCGGATCCCCTTGAGTGGCAGTTTATCTGCCCCCAGCTTGCCAAGCAGCACCACCGGCACGTTGGCCAGCATCATGCCGAGGGTGGTACCTGTGATGACTTGTGTCAGGGCGTCATACTTGGCGGCCAGCAGCACGGTCGCGATCTGGGTCTTGTCCCCGATCTCGGCAATGAAGAACAGCACGAAGGTAGCCATAAAGGGGCCGTATTTATCCAGCGAGCTCTCTTCGTCATCCATCTTGTCCGGCACTAAAATCCAGATTGCCATGGCGATAAAGGCACCTGCCACCAGATAGGTCATTATCTTGGGATCAAACCAGCGACTGATGAACTCGCCAATCCAGGCGGCGCCTGCATGGTTGAGCAAGGTCGCAGCCAACATACCCGCAATAATGGGCCAGGGCGTGCGAAAACGGCAGATAAGCAGTAATGCCAACAGCTGGGTTTTATCACCGATTTCGGCAATGGCCACGCTGAGGGTTGAGGTTAACAAGGCTTCCATAAAAATGACCGGGGGACGGAATTGTTATAAACCAAAGACAAGCCTGCGCCATCCGTCCCCGGTTCTGGCACTGGCCCGTCAAAGGTCTTGTCAAATCCATGACTGGCATGGATCACCCTGACCATGGTGAGTTGGCACCAAGTATGTTGATCAGGGTCACCAGCCAGTTTGACAACTGGCTGCGAGACTACTCCCCCTCGATGGGAGCGGGCATTCTAGGGAAAAACCGCAGGGGTGACAAGGGGATCATCCCCCCACCAGCTTGACGTTGAACCCGGCTTTCTCCAGCTCTGCTTTGATCAGGTCTCGTTTATCCCCCTGGATCTCGATCACCCCCTCTTTGAGACCGCCCCCGGTGCCACACTTTTTCTTTAGCAAAGTGGCCATGGTTTTCTGTTGTTCGGCGGGCACACCATGAATGGTGATGACCCCGGCACCCTTACGCCCCTTGGTCTCGCGGCGAATGCGCACGGTGCCGTCAAAGGGGAAGGGGGAGGCAGATTGAGGAGCGCTCTGCTCCTTGATCATGCCGCCATCAGTGCTGTATACCAGGCGGCTGTTGTTGTCGTGACTCATGGCAATACTTTATCGGTTAGCTAAGCGGAGTTTGATTTTACTCAAATAAAAGTTGAAGACACAGCATATAATGCCCAGGCTAAAAGCGAATTATTATTGTTTAACTTCAGGAGTCAGTCATGGTCCTCACACAGTTGTCACCGGGACAGAGTGCTCGCATCAAGAATATGAACCAGTTGACTCGGCCGCTACGGCGCAAACTGATGGTGATGGGCCTGTTGCCTCAAACTGAAGTCATCTATCTGCGATCCGCCCCCTTGGGGGATCCGCTTCAGATCCAGTGCCAGGGGATCTGTCTCTCCATGCAAAAGAGCCTTGCCCAGCAAATTGAGGTCGAGCCAGTATGAATTATTCTCTCGTCACGGTCGGTAACCCCAACAGTGGTAAGACCTCCCTGTTTAACGCCCTGACCGGGGCCCGCCAGCAAGTGGGTAACTGGAGTGGCGTCACCGTCGACAAAAAGATGGGGGAGTTCAGCGCGGGTGAGCACCACTTCAAGCTGATGGATTTACCCGGTATCTATAGTCTGGCTAGCCAGGATGGCAGTCTGGACGAGCAGATCGCCAGCCGTTTCGCCCAGAGCCAGCAGCCTGACCTGCTGCTTAACGTCATCGACGCCGCCAATCTGGAGCGCTCCCTCTACCTTACGCTGCAACTGCGTGAGCTGGGGCTGCCGATGGTGGTGGTGCTCAATAAGCTGGATATCGTGCACAAGCGCCGCATTGTCATCGACGAGGATAAGCTGGGTAAATCCCTCGGTTGCCCGGTGGTGGCTCTCTCCGCTCACAACCGCAAACAGGTTGTTGCCTTCAAGCTGCAGATCCAGCAGTTTATCGGTCAGCCACAAGCCGCCTTGCAGCTCGATTACGGTCACGACCTTGAAAACGATCTGGCGGAGCTGGAGAGCCTGCTCGCCCCGCACCACCTCACCCCCCGTGGCCGCGCCCTGCGCCTGTTGGAAGAGGATGCGGTGATGGAGGAGACCTTGCTGCCCGGACAGCAGGCTGCCGCCAACAATGTGGTAAATCGTGCCCATCAGGGGCAGGATATCGATCTGCAACTGGCGGATATCCGCTACGGCCACATTCATCTGTGGGCCAGTCAGGCGAGCCAGCAGAAGGGCAAGCTGACCTTGGCCCAGAGCGAGTGGCTGGATCGGCTGCTGCTCAATCGCTGGATTGGCATCCCCTTCTTCCTGTTTGTTATGTACCTGATGTTCCTGTTTGCCATTAATGTGGGCAGCGCCTTTATCGACTTCTTCGACATCATGGGGGGCGCCCTGTTTGTGGACGGGGTGCACCACCTGCTGGGGTTAGTGAATGCCCCCGAGTGGCTGGGAGTCATAGTGGCAGATGGTGTCGGGGTCGGTTTGCAGACGGTGGCCACCTTTATCCCGGTGATCGGCTGTCTCTATCTGTTCCTCGCGGTGCTGGAGAGCTCCGGCTATCTGGCCCGCGCCGCCTTCGTGGTGGATGCCCTGATGCGCCGCCTCGGCCTGCCGGGCAAGGCATTCGTGCCGATGCTGATGGGCTTTGGCTGCACCGTCCCCTCGGTGATGGCAACCCGCACCCTCAACTCCGAGCGGGAGCGGCTGATGACCTCGGCCATGGCCCCCTTCATGTCGTGCGGTGCCCGTCTGCCGGTTTACGCCCTGTTTGCGGTGGCCTTCTTCCCCGCCTCAGGCCAGAACCTGGTGTTTGCTCTCTACCTGATCGGGATTGTGGTGGCGGTGCTGACCGGCCTGTTGTTGCGCCACACCCTGCTGCCGGGCAAGAGTGATTCCATGTTGATGGAGATGCCAGATTACGAGTGGCCGCGTCCGGTCAACGTCGCCATCAAGACCTGGCAGAAGCTCAAATCCTTCGTCTTTGGCGCCGGTAAAACCATCGTACTGGTGGTCGCCGTGCTGAGCGTATTCAACTCGCTGGGCACCGACGGTAGTTTTGGTCATCAAGATCAAGAAAGTTCAGTGCTGAGCAAGGCCAGCCAGCTGGTGACCCCAGTGCTCTATCCCATAGGGGTGCGTGATGATAACTGGCAGGCGACAGTCGGCATCGTCACCGGTATCTTCGCCAAAGAGGCGGTAGTAGGGACCCTCAACAGCCTCTATGCCGGTGCGGGTGGCGAAGAGGAGGCGAGCGAGTTTTCACTGGTGGCCAGCTTCCATGAGGCTATCGAAGCGGTTGCCACCAATCTGGCGGAGATCAACCCAAGCGATCCCCTGGGACTGGCGGTGGGTGAGCTGGATAACCAGCAGGCCGCCGCTGAGGAGCAAGAGGTTGATATTTCCACCTATGGCAATATGCAGACCCACTTTGATGGCGCCGCCGGAGCCTTTGCTTACTTACTGTTTATTCTGCTCTACATGCCGTGCGCCGCGGCCATGGGGGCGCTGGTGCGCGAGACGGGTCGTCAGTGGGCATTGTTAACCGCCGCATGGTGTAACTACATGGCCTTTATGTGTGCCACCCTCTTTTATCAGGTCGCCAC
>JBOFSK010000240.1:0-1390 GCA_051651505.1 Aeromonas sp. | reverse complement strand
AAGTCATTCATAGGTTACATGTCAGCAGGCCAGTCAAACCTGGCCAGCCTCTTGTTCCTCGACCAGACTGTGCGCAGTCGGGCCTGGCCCACATTGTTGAGCCAGGCCAAGATAGTGGAATCCAGTGTGAACCACTATGTTAAAAATGTAGCACAGTTCATAGACTTCATCATCGATACACCACCGCCCACCTGCCACCTGTCGAAGAAAGCCCTGGTGGCTATCCAACAGGAGGTGAGGTCGCTAATATGCTCCATGAGGCGGAAGGTCGTGGTCCATGAGGTCAAGACCAAGCAGGCACAGGAGGGGTGGCTTATCCCAAAACGGGTTCTTCAAAATTGCCGCTCCTCCGCCAATCAGGCCATCCCCCAAATTCTAGGTAAATTTTTGCCCCACCTTGACTCTCAACCTCTGATCCCCGTCCTACGCACCCCTTAACACTTATCCCTTTCTCCTTCACAGACTGTCTCGAGAGCACCAACGAAACCAGGGAGCAGTGGAGGCTGTATGGTCATCTCACGGCCTACCTCATGAGCATATATGGGCACCGACTGGGCGTCTTCCAAAACCTCACAATTCAGGAGGTGGAGGCTGCCAAAGAAAGCAACGACGGAAAAATCTTTGTCATCAATGTGAGTATTTTTTTTCTTTCTCTGCATTCCTCTCTCTCAAAACTCTCGCCGAATACTGAAGCTGTTTGTCGCCATTTCCGCAGATCACCATGCACAAGGCCAACCAGGTCTTTGGGGCTGCCCAACTATCCTTAACAGAGGAGGAGTATGGGTGGTTCCAGAAGTTCCTAGCATTGAGGTCTGGGCTCCCTGGAGGGAGGACAGCCACCTGCTTCTTTTTTACTTCCAAACCCAGCCCATGTAAAAATTTGAACAAGTACTTCCAAGAAGCATGGGCCAGTATGGGGTTGCCAGGGATGCCGACTTTTACAGACATCAGAACCTCCATCGCCACCCACGTAAGTGATTCCACTGCATGTTTCTGGTGTCTACGTTTCCAATGCGTTTGTTTGTTTCTAAGTCTTTGTCTTTGTTTTCCGTTTTTTCTCCGTACAGGCCAGGGACTTCCACAAGCCAGAGGATCGCCACAAGGTGGCACAATTCATGTGCCACGACACAACATTGGCAGACACTTTTTATGCACTGCATCTTAACCCCTCTCAGGCATCGGAACACCGCCATCTCTTTGAGCCCCACAACCTCCAGGCCACTGCGTGCCAGAAAGGCAACCAAGCGGGCAGCCAGCCCACCCCCCTCCAGCAGTCCGTCAACCTCCAACAGCCAACAAGCCAGAGAAGGGCCAGGGACAAAGGAGTCCAATTTGGTAAGTCCATCTTCTCACGGGTTGGTTTGAACTATTTTTGACAAGTAGGCATAGT